>JBDTBU010000001.1:0-7752 GCA_039923935.1 Ktedonobacteraceae bacterium
GACCATCTCCCCGGCTATGCCTTGCCTGATCTGGCGAAAGTCGCACCAATGGAGCTGCTGCAAGCGGAATATGCCTTACAGTTTGCCGACACAATAGCAGAGAAACAAGCCGTCTATGGCCTGTCTGCTACTGCCAACGAACAAAAGGAGAGACGGTGAGTTATTTTAAGGAACATTTTTGCAAGCAATGCCAACGACCTATCATCAGTGTAAGAATGGGCTGCAGAGCGCGAATATACTGTAACAATGCCTGTAAGCAACAGGCATACAGGTACAACCGTGAAAAGAAGAAACGGAACGATCTCCGTCAACAATGGCAAACATATAGTAACGCATCTCAAAACGATCTTGAAAAGCTTCTGACGCTTTATGGAGAAGAGGCTGTACAGTTCGCTATTGACGCTATTCATCATATGTAACAAGATTGTGTGTTACGAACACCTGGCTTACGTAACACGTCGCCATTGTTACGAAAGCAGAAAAGAGAAGGAAATACTGATATGACTCGACGAACACAAGGCGAAGGATCGGTCTATATGCGCAAGGATGGTCGGGCGGCTGCTAGTGCCATGTATGAGGGCAAGCGCATCACCAAATACGGCAAAACAAAAACAGAGGCGCGTCAAAAGCTTGAAGCGTACCTTGATGACCTTAAACAGGGTAAAGTGGTCATTGTGCCGAAACAGACAGTTAAGCAGTATCTTGAGCATTGGCTAGAAAACGAGCATCGCCTTGAGATAGGCATTGTTTCATTAAGTCAATATCGCTCTACGTTGCGTGCTCATCTCATTCCCGCTTTTGGTTATCTGCAATTGGATCAGCTTACACGCGAGCATATTCAGAAGTTTTGTGTGGAGAAGTTGGATAGTGGGCTTGCTCCGAGTACTATCCATGCTATTCATGCACTATTATCCGCTGCCCTGGCTGATGCAGTAAAAAATGGTATCCTCGCGCGGAATCCATGTGCTAATGTGATTCTTCCTCGAAAAGAGAAGAAAAAGCACCATGTTTTGACGAAAGAACAAGCTGCGTGTCTGGTACAAGTTGCTCATGGTTGCCGTCTGTGGTTTTTGCTTTTGATGGCGATAACTACAGGTGCACGTATAGGTGAACTACTATCTTTGCGTTGGGAAGACATGGATGTAACTAACATGTGTGTTCATATTCACCGTACAGTTAGTCGTATCACTGGTCTAGGGCAAGTTGAAAGGGGCCAACCTAAAACACGTAGTGGTAGACGCAAGATAATTTTAGCTCAGGCGGTTGTGGATGGAATTGTTGAGCAAAAGGAATATATTACATCTATTCGTGCTCAAGCTGGCTCTAGTTGGAATGGCACTCTTGATTTAGTGTTTCCAAATAAGAACGGAGAATATATGAATCGGGATGCAGTCGCGTCTGAACTTCAGGTACTTCTTGCAAAAATAGGTTTAGATCCCTACAAGGTTCACGAACTGCGTCATAGTGCTGCTACCATCCTCTTTGCCGCTGGCGTTAATCCGAAGATAATTCAAGAAATGCTGGGTCACAGTGATATTGCCATGACTCTTGGTTTGTATGGCGATGTACTCCCTGATATGCAGCAAGAAGTTGCTAATGTTATGAACAACATTTTCAGGTAGTCTAAGAGATGATGCTGTCAATGGTGCTGTCAATGGTGTTTTGCTGTCATTTTGAAAATAGCGAGAATCGGCTGTATAGGTCGTTTCTCGCTATTTTTTTGGCCCGTCTACCTGCGATATACGTGTATTATATCATGCTCTTCAGCCATGTGAGCCTCAATGCTGTTTATTGAGACCATTTGATTTGCCTCCCTGCTTGACGTTTTCTCTAGTAGGGTGTGCTACAATAATTTGCAGAGATTATATTTGTGTGTTACGGCAGAAAGAGAACCTACCTAGCTAGCTCTACCAGTACCACTACTGGGCTACTGGGGTATAATTTGACGGCACTTCACTAACTAAAGTATGATAATGTATAGATAAAATGAAGAATATTCTCTCTTTGCTAGATGTATAAAGGAGCAAAGAGGCTGGCTGGGCCAGGGGTGCGGGTGGAGACGGTTTGCTGGCAGGCCGGGTAGCATAGCAAGCAATGGAGCAAGCTAATATGGCACTTATGCCTCTCTACTGTGACGCCTGTGGAATCGTGAATCGCATGCAGGCTACTTTTTGTTACTCATGTGGGCAAGTGCTCCCTGCCCCTGGCGCTTCAAGCATTCCCCACGCGCAGACAGGGCTGTTGCCTACGAGCCATCTCCTGAAGCAGCGCTATCGTGTGATCTCGCAACTTGGTAAGGGCGGTTTTGGCGCGGTCTATAAAGCAGTAGATATGCAGTTTGCGAATCGCATCGTGGCAATTAAAGAGATGAGTCAGCAGAATCTTGGTCCGCAAGAATTGTTAGACGCGACCAATATCTTTAAGCACGAGGCTATGCTGTTGGCGAGCCTGATTCATCCCAACTTACCACGTATTTATGAGCAATTTACTGACCAGGGCCGTTGGTACCTAGCGATGGATTTTATCGAGGGCGAAACGCTGGAAGAGTATATATTCAAGGTGGTGGGCGGCAAGCTCTCGGTGGATAAAGTGCTTTCGATTGGCATTCAACTGTGTACAGTGCTGGAATATTTGCATAACCGCCAACAACCAGTAATTTTCCGCGACCTCAAGCCAGCGAACATTATGCTAACCCCACTTGGACATATGTATCTGATCGATTTTGGCATTGCGCGTCATTTTAAGCCGGGCCAGAGCAAGGACACTTCTGCGCTGGGTTCAACTGGCTATGCCGCGCCAGAGCAGTATGGCAAGTCCCAGACCACACCACGCGCCGATATCTATTCCCTTGGTGTCACCCTGCACGAGTTGTTGACAGGCATTAATCCTGCGGATGCGCCCTTTACGTTCGCACCTCTGCGCCTGCCCCAGCACGCGGGCCACGTCGAATTTGAGCAACTAGTCATGCAAATGGTCGCGGTTGATCTGAATAAGCGCCCAGCGAACGTGACGCTAGTACGTCAGATGTTGGAGAATATCGCAGCACTGAAGGCCAACTCACCTGCAGCACAGTATTTGGCCGTTGCACAGGCTACGAGCAACTACAACAGCAACTATATGAGCAACTATAAGTTCGTGCCGCCTCCACCCCCCAGCCAACAACGCGGCATTACCCATGCCCAAGCTACGGCGCAGCCACAGCCGCTGAGCAATACGCGTTTTATCGGTACCAAACACACCAGCCGCGTGACCGCTGTAGCCTGGTCGGCCCGTGGCACACGCGTCGCCTCGGCTAGCTACGATAAGACCGTGCGCGTGTGGGACGTGGCTGATGGCGATAACCTGCTAACCTATCATGGGCACTGGGATCGTGTGATCGCCGTGGCCTGGTCGCCAGATGGCAATCTGCTGGCCTCGGCTGGCAATGACGGTACTATCCAGATCTGGAACCCGCTGACTGGCAACCTGGCTCTGACCTACCGCGAGCACGGCCAACCGGTCCAGGCGCTGAGTTGGTCGCCGGATGGCAAGCGCATCGTCTCAGCCAGTGAAGATCGAAAAGTGCTTATTTGGGAAACAATCACCGGCCAAACCCTGCATGTACGCCACGACCACGCGGCCAGAGTCCTGGCGCTGGACTGGTCGTCGGACGGCAAACATATCGTGTCGGCGGGCGAGGACAAGCTGGTGCAAGTCTGGAACATACAACGCGAGAAGACCAGCTTCTTCACTTCCTGGCTGATGCATTCACGCAGCCATTTTACCTATCGTGGTCATTTCGGACGCGTGAATGACGTAGCTTGGTCCCCCAACGGGCAGCGTATTGCCTCGGTTGGCTCAGATAAGACCTTACAGGTTTGGGATGCCACGACGGGCAAAAAATACTTTATTCATCGCAACCCATCCTCCACCATTACCTGTGTGGCCTGGTCATACGATGGGCGTTTCTTGGCTACGGGAGCCAACGATAAGCTGGTGCAGGTCTGGGATACCATCACACGCAACTCAGTCGCAACCTATGCCGGACATGCTGGCTCGATTACCTCTGTGAGCTGGGCACCGGATGGCAAGCAACTGGTCTCGGCCAGCGTCGATCATACGATCCATGTGTGGCATGTATAATCGCGTTGTCTCAGGCCAGTTCTAGCTGGATGGGCTGTAATCAGGCTTCTTTGCTAGCTTTATCCTCGCTTTCGTGATAGTCTCCCCGCGTTGCTCCATAGTTACTCCATTTTTTTTGCTGTCGAGGTATGGTATAATGCGCGTAGAGATGTGCGTGTTTGGTCTGAAAGGCGGATTATCCTATGGCAACACTTGAAGAGCGGCTCACAACTATCGAGCATGAACAAGCTGAACTCAAACAGGACAATGCTGAACTCAAACAGGACAATGCTGAGATTAAACAGACGAATGCTGAACTGAAGCAAAAAATTGAGTTGCAGACCATTGCAATAGGTGGGCTGATAAATAAAGCCATACTTGAAAGCATCAACGAAAAAAACGACAAAATTTTTCAGGTACTGATAAATCACGATGAATTTACCAATCAGCAATTGGCTGAACTTCGCGAAAGGGTAGAAGTCCAGGTAGAAGGCAAAATTGTGGGGATGCAAGTTGAAATGCGGCAGGGTTTCAAAGATGCACAAACGCAAGTGGTCGAACTGGATGGGAAAGTTGTGGGCCTGCAAACCGAAATGCGTCAACGGTTTGAGCAGCAAAACGTTGCTATGAATACCCGTTTTGAAGCTCAAGACCAACGCTTTGAAGCACTAGATCAACGGTTTGAGCTACAAGATCGAAAGATCGATCAAATTTTGCACTTGCTCAATACGTTCATAAGCAAACCTGAATAGAAAGCCTAGTGAAAACCGCCCGGACTACGCTTGATCCAGGCGGTTTTTTTATTATCGGCGAATTTGCAAGTGGGGCTGAGAGGACTCGAACCTCCGGCAAACGGTTTAGGAAACCGTTGCTCTATCCACTGAGCTACAGCCCCATTGTTGACGATTCTATCACAGGCGTCAAGCATTTTCTTTGCGCTCACTATCGTATCCCACCGCGAGAGGGCCAGATATGCTATGCTAGAGACCTGAACAATCTCGCAATTCCAGACAAAGCAGGAGTCAGCCAGTATGCCCGATCAATTCTCGCTCTTTGGCGCGGACGATTTGCCGCCAGCATCAGCAAAAGATGCGCACCAAGCACTCGCCTCTACGCCCGCGCCAACCACAGCGCTACCAGGTGAGCCACTGGCTGCACGTATGCGTCCGCACACGTTGGACGAGATCATTGGGCAGGAGCATCTGTTGGCTCCGGGACGCATCTTGCGCCGGAGCATTGAAGGGGACCGCATCCCGTCGATGATCCTCTGGGGACCACCCGGCAGCGGCAAGACAACTCTGGCCGAGGTTATTGCTCGCTCGACACATGCGCGTTTTGTTACGTTGACTGCTGTTTCGGCGGGCGTGGCTGATCTGCGTAGAGTGGCCGAAGAGGCGCGTAAGCTGGGTCAGTTCAGTCAGCAACGCACGATTCTCTTTATCGATGAAATCCATCGCTTCAACAAAGCCCAACAGGATGCCGTGCTGCCCCATGTTGAGCGCGGCACCGTTACACTGATCGGTGCAACCACTGAGAATCCCAGTTTCGAGGTCAATAGCGCCCTCTTATCACGCACACGCGTCTTTCCACTGAAGGCGCTGAACGACGAGCAGATCGCGCACATCTTGCGGCGTGCCCTGGACGATAGCGAACGTGGCCTGGGCAAAGCACACCTACAAATCGATGAGGAAACATTGCTCCAGATCGCACTACTGGCCAACGGCGATGCGCGTACGGCGCTGAATATCCTGGAGATTGCTGCACAGGTCGATCCCACGACGCCCATTACTATTGCGACTATCGAGGATATTGTGCAGCATCGCACCCTGCTCTACGATAAAAGCGGCGATCAGCACTATGACACCATCTCGGCCCTGCACAAAGCGTTACGTGGCTCCGATCCCGATGCGGGACTCTACTGGCTAGCGCGTATGCTGGAAGCGGGCGAGGACGCGCTGTATATTGTGCGCCGCCTGATCTGTTTCGCCTCAGAAGATGTCGGTATGGCCGATCCCCAAGCTCTGCTGATCTGCATGGCTGCGCAACAAGCTGTGCATTTTGTGGGTCTGCCCGAAGCGAATCTCGCTCTGGCTCAGGCCGTGGTGCACCTCGCTACTGCGCCAAAAAGTAACGCGCTTTATACCGCCTATAGCCGCGTGCAAGAAGATGTGCAGCAGACGCGCAACGATCCTGTACCCCTGGCACTCCGCAACGCACCCACGCGCCTGATGAAAGAGATGGACTATGGTAAAGACTATAAATACGCTCACGACTACTATGAGGAACTGACCAGCGAAGATCCTGCACGACCTCCCGCAGCCCAGCTTCAGGAATATCTGCCCGATAATCTCAAAGGGCGGCGCTACTATCAGCCGGGCAACCAGGGTCAAGAGGCCAACATTCAAACGTGGCTAGCCAGAAGACGCGGGATATCCTCTGAACCACACGTGTAGGCCACAGCACCCCCCTTTTTGTGGACGCAAAACGCACTATATCGACACGCAAAGATTGTATTTTTGGAGGGGATTGTGGTAAGCTTAGCTCTGGATAAGCATGCAAGCAAAATAGTCGTGTGACGCGTTTGTTTGAGTAGAAAAAGAGGTAGTCACGCGAGACCATGACATATCGATGGGTATATATTCTGTGTGCTTTTGAAAGCGGGTATCTCCGTTTCTACAGGTAAAATGAGTTGTCAATACCGCCGAAGCGCGGGAAACGGTCTGTCTCCGCAGAAAACGAGATGACAGAGAAAGGGAGAGCCAATGCCGAGCAGTGAAAGATTACCCCCAAAGCAGGGGTCTGGCCGCAAAGCTGGCGTCAATCCGCTTTCAATCACCACTACGCAGAATCAACGCATCCGCGCTCCTCAGTACTCAGAAGATGATTTACTGATGATGGAGGATGATCCAGACGCGTCGAACCCGCCGCGCCCGCCGTCAAGTGCGATCCGCATCAACCCCCCGACCACACGCCGGAGTAGCCGCGATGTCAGCACAGAAGTGCGGCGGCCTACTTCCTACGTGCCGCCACGGCGCACCCAAAAACAAGACCTCAGCCCGTTCCCAGCTTCTGCCTCGACCCGCCCTTCGCGCAACACAACCGCAGCCTATCCCGATGCCCCCAGCAAGCGTGGGCGCAGAAATATCCACTGGCTCTTTTACGTTGGCCTCAGCCTGCTTGCCGCGCTGTCCCTGTGGGCACTGGGAGCAGCCACGCTCACTTGGGGCACGAACGAATATAACAGCTTTTTGTATGGGTATCCACGCACCTACCAAACAGACGTCGTGGTGGGGCATAGCGATAGTACTCACAATCCCAGCCACTTTATCGCAGTCAATCTGCATGGGCAAATTATCATTATTGAGATACCCGGCGGCGACCCCTCGAAATCTATCAACTATGTTGTTGGCCAGCAGTTGATCGGGCCGCAAGCCGATCTCGTCCCAGTGACACTCGCCTTTCGCGATCTCTATCACACAGGAAAAATAAATATGATCGTGTCTGTTGCCGACCAAACGACCATTATTTTTTGCAATAACGGCGTGAAGTTCACAGCCTGCAACTCCTCGAATCAAAGCTCGCAAGCGACTCCGTGAGCAACGCCATGAGCAGGGGCAAGGTCTGGCGCGTTAGAGGAGTTTCCCCTGTTCT
>JBDTBU010000002.1:0-3213 GCA_039923935.1 Ktedonobacteraceae bacterium
ATTCCTTTCTTGAGCAAATGCTCCTAAAATGACGAAGACTGTTTCAACGTTCAGGCATAGTAAATTTGTGGAATGTTTTGGAACCCCAGAGACGCTCGATCAGTTCATCAAACGCACGCAGTAAGAGACGCGCATCTTGTGGACGCTGCTGGGGATTAGGCAGCGTGCAACCTTTCAGGTGGTTTTGGATTTGCCAGGGCACGCTTACCGGCATGATACGCGTCTCTGGATCACCTCCCAACACATCAATCATGCACCTGGCCGCCATCGAGATGTCCAGCCCCGGCGTTGGTTCGCCCCTCGCAAAAACCTCTGCCGGATACCACAACCGATAGGCACTACTGATAGCACAGATATACTCACCTGTCACAGCAGGATCACGCACCGCGCATGACCAGTCGGTGAGCACCACTCCATGCTGCTTGGGGTGTAGCAGAACATGCGTTGGCAGCACCCCGCCGTGGATCACTGCATTGGTATGCGAAAATTCAAGCGCCACCAGCAAGCGCCGCCAGATCCAAGCCATATCTGTAGGATCGATCCCCTGTGGATAGGCCTCTCTGACCTCCTTCAGGGAATACAACCCCTCCACATACGAGAAGACATTGACTTGTCTCATAATCCCTGAAGCTTGTTCCTGGTAGGCAAAAGCATCAACCAATTGTGAGACAAAATGGCGACGCTTTTCATAACTGTCGCTCATGCAAAGCTGCCGCAGAATCCGCGCTTCATTCGCCAAAAGATCGTTATCGTCTGGTCTGAGAGGAACCTTGAGAATAACCCGGTTTTTCTCATCAGCACAGCGATAGCTCCCCAGATACGATCCGCACAGATCACTCCGCTCTAGCAGACGCTCTACCATATATTGACGGCTTTTCGTAGCAATGAGAAAAGGCGTAAAGGTCTCTGCTGTCCGAGCCATCCCATAGGTACCGTTCTCAATCCGCATTTGGGCCTGTTCCCAGAAATGTGTCAGTTGTTTAAAGAGAACACCCGCTTGCTCAAAATCTGCTGTCCCCTGATATACATCAGGGTGAACAATCTTCGCCATCTGACGGAAAATCCTTCTAACAGATGCGAGTACCTCTCCCTGCGTGCCAGTAAAAACGCCAAAAACCTCTTCAGGAGAACGCGCCTTGCCAAAAGCTCTATCCATGTGATCCAATTCTGCCTGTTCCATGATGACGCTCCTGCTACACGATAGGGTCCATATCGCCAGAAGGGGAAAATCGCTCGGCATGTTTCCCGCTCAAATCAAATGGTGTTATATTTACACTATCTAATAGTGTAAATATAACACCATTTGATTTCTTTGTCAAGGCATAGTTCGGTTCATAGAAAAAGCAAAACAAACGGTTTATTGTGCCTGGCGATAATCGCTCTCGATGGTTGTAAACTCCAGCAGGTTGCCGAAGGGATCGTGACAAAAGAACCGTGGTCGAGACGGGATGGGGTCTGCCGAAGCAACTGTCACCTTTGCTTCACATAGCCGACGCCGATACTCCTCCAGATCATCCACGGCGAAGCAGATGTGACGCTGATCGCTTCTATCTGGCACATTGGAAGCGGGCAGGAAATGCAGTTCTAACTCACCCTCCCCTGCTGCAAACCAAACAACTTGAAGATGAGCCAGGGATTGCGGCGGTTGTTTTTCCTCCAGCCCAAGAATACCGCCATAGAACGCTCGTACGGACTCCTGCGTGCCGTGAGGAATGACCATTGATGCATGTTGTAGTCTTGGTCCTGCCATGTTAGCGACCCTTTCTGTCTCGCGACTGGTCCATGAAGAATGTCGTTATGAACGTACTTGCTAGAAGCATTGTGCAACGTTAGCCAGCAAGCGTCAAGGATCGGTCAGTATGTTGCAGGAGTATCTGACAAATGCAGTTACTGCGCTCAGCAATTAGATGAGTTCTCTTCCCTGACCTGCCAGATACGATCACTCATTGAGGTCATGGACGCTGATCCATTGAGTTCGAGAGGGACAGCCACCCCATGCAGTGCCAGGGAGAAGATATCTCCACGCCCATAATGCCCAACAGCATCAAATCCTCGTCGTGCAAGAAGTGCGTCAGTATACGGAGCATACGCATAAAGCATCGTTTCTATGCCATGAACTGGGCCTGCTACAATATTCCCTAATGGATCGACGATCATACTATCTCCTGGCGAGATCATCACACCAGATGTAGTGTCTTTTGTTGAGCTAAAATGCTTCTATCAAAATGTCAGTTCGTCGAAATAGGGGTTGACACCACTCATAAAAGCATGGTATAAATACTCTTGTCAAGAACAACCAAATCAAGAACAAGCATTGCAGAGACAAGTAACAGTGTTGCGAACATCCAGAGAGTGGGCGGCTGGTGCAAAGCCCATAGTTCAAACCTGCGAATAAGACTCTGAAGCTGCGAGAAGAAATCAGTCTGCGGATTGAGAGTAGAACTCGCCGGGTGCTCCCGTAAACGAGCAACAGGTGCATCGTTGAATGCCCACAAAGGTTGGCGTCGCAAGGCGTCAGCGCACGAAGGTGGTACCACGAGAGCCTGGCATCTCACATAGTAGATTGCCGCTCTTCGTCCTTCCCAATAGTTTGCTATTGGTGAAAGATGAAGGGCGTTTTTATTTGCTCTGAAATCCAAGAGCATTGCAATTAGAACAACCAAATAACGCAAAGGCGATAATCGGACGAGTAATGACCTTGAAGCATACAGAGAGCGGGCGGAAGCTGCGAAGCCCGTATGCTAGAGGCCATGAAAAAAAACCGCTAGCCGCGAGAAGAAATCGTTCAGACGAACGAGAGTAGAACTCGCCGGAGACCCCCGTGATCGGGTATAAAGGAAGGAATAGGCACATATTGCCCGTTCTCATCCCTAAGAGGTTGGCGCATTGCAGCGCCGACGAATGAAGGTGGTACCACGAGAGCAACTTATCGCTCTTCGTCCTTCGCTCATTTGAGCGCGAGATGAAGGGTGTTTTTTATTGATCCGATGTTTGAAATGAACAATACGAGAGAAGGAGCATAAAACCATGACACAGTGTCCTGAATGCGAAGCAGCGTTAAACGTGCAGGGTTTGCTGATCGGCGAAATCCTCTATTGCCCGGACTGTAGTGCGGAACTGGAAGTGCTGAATGTGGAGCAGCCCCAGGTAGCGTTGGCTCCACGCGTTGAAGAAGATTGGGGAGAATAACACCATGCGCATAGCTATCCTGGC
>JBDTBU010000003.1:0-23190 GCA_039923935.1 Ktedonobacteraceae bacterium
TGACAACTATTTTATCTACTGAGCTTGTTGTCCGTGTACCTCACAAGGAAGAGCTTGAGGTGATTTGCGAACTGCTTAACGCCTGCGATGTAGCGGATTGTGGCATATTCGATAGCCCACTCGATCAGTTGCGTTCACAATGGCAGCATCAGGATTTCCACCCAGAAACTGATGCGTGGATCGTGGTTGCACCTGACGAGCGCATTATAGCTTACGCTGCATTAGCGCAGTATATGTATGTTAGTATAGATTCGCAAGTGCGTGTCCACCCTGACTATCGTGGGCAGGGCATAGGCACACATCTGCGTGCGCTCATAGACCGACGTGCTGAGGAGTTTGTGTCGCTAGCGCCGCCAGAAGTAAAAGTTGCGGTACACTCCTGGTGCCATAGTGGGAACATTGCCGGCAAGCAACTCCTTGAGAACGCTGGCTATACCAGCAAGCGCCATACTTGGGCAATGCTCATCGACTTGCCTGAATTACCGTCCCAGCCTGTCTGGCCGGCAGGCATCACAGTGCGGCCCTTTGTTCCCGAACGTGACGCCCACGCCGTCTTTAAGGCCTATGATGAGTCTTTTCAGGATCACTGGGGCCATTTGCCAGGCAATTTTGATAACTGGTATCAGGGTAACATAACTGGCAACGAGCAATTTGACCCTGCGCTGTGGTTTATTGCTTACGAGGGTGAAGAGGTGGCTGGCATCTCGCTCTGTGGCTATTATCTGGAGGATGGCATCGTAAATACGCTCGGTGTACGTCGGCCCTGGCGGCACAAGGGTTTGGGTCTGGCTCTGCTTTACCATGCTTTTGGCGAATTTTACCGGCGCGGCACATACAAGGTTACGCTGGGTGTCGATTCGCAGAGTCTCACTGGCGCGACCCGGCTTTACGAGAGGGCTGGTATGCACATCTTGTTATCCTACGATGTGTACGAGAAAGAACTGCGTGGGGGTATTGATCTGAGCACACAAACATTAGAGGCATAGCTCTCGGCTTGCGCCTGTGCTTGTATAAGAGAAGATGGTATCTCGCTATTGTTCAAAAACGGAAGCGAGATATCGCTTGATAGAAAAGGTTCTAATCATGACAGTATTGACCTTACCACAAGGCTTCCGTGTGCGTCCGCCAACCCTGGAAGATGCTAAAGATGTGACCAAATTAATACGAACGTGCCAGATAGCTGAGCGTGGTTTTAGCACCCTTTCCGAAGAGGATCTGCTCAGCAATTGGCGACTCCCTGGAGTAGACTTGGCAAAGGATGTCTGGATGATATTTGCCCCCAATGGCCAGCTTGCGGCTGAGATGATGCTCAACCAGATAACCCTTCCGAAACTGCATGCAACTCCGTGGGTGCATCCTGATTACGTTCAGCGCGGATTAGACGCCTATTTATTAGAGCAGGCTGAAAAGCGTATTCAGCAAATTATCCCATCAATACGTGAAGATGCGCGTGTAACACTCAACACATACTGTGCGGAAAAGAACCAGGTGTTTCACCAGACAATTGAGCAAGCTGGCTTTGCCTATGTGCGGAGTGCCTGGGTCATGGAGAGCGAGATGAACGAGCCACCGCCTGCACCCGTTTGGCCAGAAGGCATCGAGTTACGCCCCTTTACTATGGACATGGCGCATGCAGTTTATGCGGCTGATGACGAGGCTTTTAGCGACCACTGGGGCTATATGCCCATTTCCTTTGAGATATTTGAGAGCTTGTTTCTGCACCGTTCAGATTTCGACCCTACGCTCTGGTTTATTGCTTGCGATAATGAGCAGATCGTGGGTGAGGCACTATGTGAATATCGTGGCGAGCAAGGCTGGGTGAATGGTTTGAGTACTCGGCGTCCTTGGCGGCACAAAGGTGTGGGTTTGGCGCTATTACATCATGCTTTTGGCGAATTCTATCGTCGGGGCACCCGCAAAGTGAGCCTTGATGTGGATGCAGAGAGCTTAACTGGCGCGACTCGTCTCTATGAAAAAGCTGGTATGCATGTGATTCACCAGGAAAATCAGTATCAGAAAGAACTGCGCCCCGGCGTTGAGCTGAGCACGCAAACATTAGAGGTGTAGTTTTTGCGTTTGGTTTAAATGGAACTGGGTGTCGAGTAAAAGTAATGGTAGTGTGTATAGAGCAGTAAAAATCGATTTAATCGATTTTTACTGCTCTATACACACTACCATTCGAGGGAAGCAGGCGGAATAAAGCTTGTTTCTCCCAGTGTTGGAATAGATAGATCGTGTAGCTGTAGAGGTGGTGCCATTTTCCCCGCCTTATGTGCTGACGCTCTCCAATACCGTCCTTGTACATCCCTTTTCATAAAAAGTAAGGATCGCGCTATGACCAGGAAAGCGAAAATGCTGGTGCTGATCGGCCTGATGTTGGGTATGACTCTTGCAGCAATTGATACAACCATCGTAGGAACAGCGATGCCCACTATTGTCGGGAAGCTAGGAGGCTTTGACCTTTACTCCTGGGTGTTTAGCGTCTATTTGCTTACCTCGACGACCAGCGTGCCTATTTATGGCAAACTGGCCGATCTCTATGGACGCAAGCCGATCTTCTTATTTGGTACTGCACTCTTTCTACTCGGTTCCGTGGCCTCTGGCGCTTCGCAATCGATGGAGCAGCTTATTCTGTTCCGCGCTGTACAGGGTTTGGGTGCAGGCGCAGTGTTGCCGATTGTCCTGACGATTATCGGTGATATTTTTGATCTGGTCGAGCGGGCAAAGATGCAGGGCTTTTTTAGCGGCGTCTGGGGCGTCTCCAGCGTGGTGGGACCGGCTCTAGGTGGCTTGATTGTGGACCATTTCTCGTGGCGCTGGGTCTTCTTTGTGAATATACCCTTTGGTCTGCTCTCGGCTCTGCTGCTGATCGTTGCCTTCAAAGAGAACATCAAGCGTGGCAAACCAAAGCTTGACTATGCAGGAACTCTGGCCCTGACTGGCTCTATTGTGGCATTGCTCTTCGCATTGTTGCAGGGAGGAACCTCGTGGGCTTGGACCTCGCCGCAAAGCCTCACGCTTTTTGCCGTTTGCGTGTTTCTGCTGGCCTTCTTCCTCTGGATAGAGACGCACGCGCCAGAGCCAATTCTGCCCTTGACGCTGTTCAAGAGCCGGATCGTCGCTGTAGCCAGCCTCGGCGGCTTAATCCTGGGCGTGACGATGTTTGGTATCAGCACCTATGTGCCACTGTTTATGCAGGGTGTTAAGGGAGGTAGTGCCACGGACGCGGGTATTGTGCTCACGCCGCTTCTCCTGAGTTGGCCGATCTCGTCCTTTGCAAGCGGACAACTGGTACTGCGTTTTGGCTATCGCATCACAGCGGTGGCAGGTGCAATCCTGACGACGCTGGGCGCAGCCATGCTACTCTTCTTTCATCGCGAAACGAGTCTGCCCTTTATTGTAGTTTCCATGCTCCTCGTGGGCACCGGTCTTGGCCTAGATAGCACCTCGTTTACGCTCTCAGTACAGAACGCCGTGCCCTGGAAACTGCGTGGTGTGGCAACGGCCTCGACCCAGTTTGTACGCACAATTGGCGGGACTATCGGTGTGGCCTTGATGGGTACGATTCTCAACGCGCAGGTAATTCAGCGTTCCGCACCCATCTTTGCGCATTTTGCTGAGGCCACCACACATTTGCCAACGAACGTTGCGCCCTCGAATATCCTGCTCACACCCAATATCCACAGTTTGGTACCCGCTGATTTCTTGCAACAGCTCCAGACGGCGCTTGCGCAGAGTCTCTTCTGGGTCTATCTCGTGGTTTTCACGCTGATGCTGGTCAGTTTGACCGCTATGTTCTGGCTCCCCAGTGGACGCGCGGACGATCTGAAGTACAAGGGCGATGACGAGGAGACTGCGGAGATGGTTCGCGAGGTATCGTTGGTTGGGTAGTATTATTTGCCCAAATACATATGTTTCGTGCAGATAGTTTCAAAACTAGTGTAAATTGTTTTGAAACTATCTGCACGAAACATATGTATTTATATGATCCGTGTCAGCTCTACTCGATTACCAAAGAGATCGCAAAAATCGAAACGTTTATAACCGGAAACCAGCAAATATAATAAAATATTCATGATTATGGGCTGGCTCACACTGTTGGCGAACTTTCTTTTTGTCGCGTGCTATAAAAGAGCATTTCGCGTGCTTGGTAGACTAATCTCAAAGGATAGTTTTACAGCACCTCTGCGAAGAGGGCACGATTATGTATCAAAGGAAACAAAGGAGATAGTATATGGAACCGGGAGATTTCGTTGAGCCAGAGATAGCAGTGACAGCCGCAGTAACAGCAGCCCTCTTCTCACCCCGCACGCGCAAAGTCATCCGCAAAGGTCTTGTCTACGGTATGGCTGGCATTCTCACGGCTGGCGAGACACTGACCTCGTTAGCAAAAAGTGTTGGACAAGGGATGCACCAAACCAATGGGGTACACCATGCAGACACACATGCAACAAGTAATGGGCAGAGCCATGGAGAAGCAGAGGAGATGAGATGACTGATGAGAATGGGACGCCTACACATTCAACTACTGAAAAAACCGAACAAATCGTCAACGAGGTTGGTGCACGCGTAGGAATGTGGGCAGGCAAGGTGGTGCGGCGTATGCAGCGTACCGCACGCTCTTTTAGTAACGAGGCGAACCGTACGGATACGCCAGATGAGGAGCATCATGAGGCATCGTATGGAGAACAACACATGGTGTCAAACGGTGAGCATCACACGATGTCAGCAGAGCACCCGACGATGAAACGTGCGGAAGAGTTAGTGGATCATTTCGGACAGCATGTCGTACATTGGACACAAGGTGGCAACATGCAACTCCGACGCTCCATCGCCCGCTTGCGGGAAGATATGGAAGATATGTGGGTAGAGGCACACGAAGTGCAGCATCATCGGCACGAGAACCCTCAGCAACATGAGCCATCTCGCTCGGTCATGCAAGATGACATGCAAGAAAGGCCATACTAAGGATATTTTTGTGTGTTTCATGTGGCCCCAGGATGCTATGTATCTGTGTTCTGGGGCATGACTTCATGCTTAATAACGCGTTTAAAATAGCAATAGAACAAGATCGAGATAAAGTGGTATGAGTGTTGTATTTGATGAGAAACCGCGTATCGTTCATAGCAGAGTAGGGCGTCTGCGTGTCCATATTCCGGGCTGGTCAGGTCAGGGGGAAAGTCTGCTCGAAACGCAACTGTGCCAGCTTCAGGGTGTGCGCAGCGTCCAGGCGAATCCTCTGACAGGCAATGTCCTGGTCCAATTTGACGCGCTCACGCTCAAAGAGCCAGCCCTGCTCGCGGAAATACAGAGAGTCGATCTCACGCAGCTTGCGGAACAGCCAGCCAAGCCAGATGTGCCGCATGTGGCCACAGAGAAATGCGGAAAAATGGTACGGGCGCGGATCGCAGTACGTGGCCTGGATCGCGATCCCCAGGTGGTGAAGCAAGTGCTGATCCATCTGGCAAAACGGCCTGAGATAAGCGCCCATGCCAATCTCTTGACGGGTCGTGTGCTGGTAGAATTCACGGAACATGAGGTAGATCTAGAAGACCTGTTGGCCGAGATTGCCGACCTGGAATTACCGGATATGCCAGGGGAAGACCGTCCTGCGTATCCGCTCGACCCCGGACCATTCTTACAGGGAGCCATGCGTACACTGGGCTGTGGATTGGGACTCAGTATCCTGGTGGCACGTAGACTGGCCGGCTCAGAACACGCGTTCCCTACAGCCAGAGCCGCCGCACATGCCGCTGGTCTGATAGGGCTTTTCCAGGGTCTTCCGCCTGTGCGTTATGGGTTGCGGCGTCTCGTGGGGCGCACGGCTGCCGATTTGCTTTTTAACGTGCCGGGGATTATTACGCTTACGCTTTCCAGTAATGTGCTCGGCTTGGCCGTCAGTGGTGCCGAATCGCTGGGTCTCGTGACGGAAGTACACGCGCGGCAGGCAGCTTGGCGACGGCACGAAAAGCGGATAGCAGATGCACCCCTGGTGCAGCACGATGCAATCCTGTTGCTCGAAAACGGCGAGCGTGTCTCACTAACGGCTGAGGTACTCGAAGGGACTGGGACAGCCACCGGACGCGATGGTATGCCGCTTGCACTGGCTCCAGGCGCGTTGGTGCCATCGGGAGCACGTGTCTACGGCGGTCCTTTCCGACTCAAGTTGCACAGTGAAGCCTCTTTTGAAGCGTTTCAACCACAAGTTCGCCCGGCACCGCCAAGATCTGATCTGTATGAACATTACCAGCGCATTCAGGCACCTATCGGGCTAGGTTTTGCAGCGATTACCGCCGTACTTACGCGCTCATTTAGCTCAACACTGGTTGCGCTTTTGCTGGTCAACCCGCGCACAGCCGCGATTGGGATCGATAATGCTGATCTAGCAGTCAATGCTCGCGTACTGCGGACTGGCGTCACCATCGTCGGCACCCGTCCAGCGCGAGCTATTCGCCTGCCACGTCTGCTACTGTTCGACGGAGCGCACTTGCTCACGGACAAGCTGGAAGTGATGAACGTATTGCCGCTCACCGATGATATAGCTGCTCACGAGGTACTAGCGCGAGCCGCAGGTGTTGCTAGCGCGGCTGGCTCGCCTTGGGGACGTGTTTTCCGCACAACGCAGAGTGTCGCGGCCACAGACGGCAGCTTTGATGGTCAGACAGCCGTGGCATGGGCGGATGAGGTTCGCTATAGCTTAGGGCCGCTTGAAGATTGGGGGATTACCCCGGAAGCTGCTCACCTGCGCCAACGAGGCAACTATCTCCTGGTGCTGACGTGTGAAAACGAGCCGTTGGCTATTCTGGCTCTGCGGCCTCGACTCGTACCCGGTCTGCCAATGCTCATCGCAACGTGCCAGCGGCATGGCGTGGAGCTGGCGTTTTTGGCGAGCGGCGATCAACTTGCCATTCAGGAGATCGCCCATCGGACCAAAATGGCCTTTATTGAGACCGACGATGCCCTAGCGGTGATCGCGGCACGTCAACAAGAGGGCGAGCTTGTGGCCTTCGTTTCAGAGAGTGCCAGAGCCTCAGCAGCGTTTGCTGCCTGCGATCTAGCTATTGGTCTCACCGATGATCGCAGCCGTTTTCCGGCGCGTGCTGATCTGCTGGCTCCCGATCTCGCCGCGCTCAGTGCGATTATTGAGGCTAGTGCTAGGCGCGAGGCGGTTGCCAGGGATGCTGTCGGCCTTTCAGTCGTCTCCAATGTTGCGGGCATTCTCTGGGCTTTGCGCGGCATACCGGGCGTCACGTCAGCCTCGCGTGCGGTTCATATCACCACCCTGGTGGCGCTGGCGGATGGCTGGCTACGCTTGCGTGGAGGTGCGCGAGCGCGTTCGACTATGAGCAGGCTTGTTGATCCACAGCCGGAACGCTGGGGCAGGCGCGACGTGGCTGAAACGTTACATCTACTGAGAGCAGACGAGCAGGGCTTGAGCACCAATCAGGCTCGTGAACGCTGGCAAAAAGCTCCAGTATTTCAGCAGGGTAGTATGTTGGGCAAGGCACTGCTCGACCAGTTGCGTTCTCCGCTGATCGGCATTCTCGCGGCTGGCGCTGCCCTCTCGCTCTGGCTTGGTTCGACTGGCGATGTGGTGATTATCGCAGCCACAATCTCAGCCAATGTAGTGATCGGCGTTTGGCAGGAGCACAAATCCAACCGCGTGGCTGCGACGCTCCAGCGCATAGGCACCTCTCAAGCGCGGGTCTTACGCGACAATCAAGCCGTTACTCTTTCAGCAACTGAGATTGTGCCAGGCGATATCCTCCTGCTTGCACCTGGGGATAGCATTGCGGCTGATGCCCGTGTTATCAGCAGTGCTGGTCTAGAAGTTGATGAAGCTGCGTTGACTGGCGAATCGCTGCCTGTTGCGAAATTCGCAGACCAAGGCCATGAAACTAGCCGGATTGTGTTAGAAGGTAGCGATGTGACGGCGGGACACGGGCAAGTTGTAGTCTTTGCGGTAGGGGATGCAACCAGGATGGGATCGACACGCAAAGCCCTGCAAGAAGAGGGTGAGCCACAGAGTCCGCTGGGAGCGCATTTAAGCCGTATGCTTGGCTTCTTCCTCCCATTGTCTGCGTTAGGTGGGGCCGCAGTTATTCTCGCGGGTGTCGGTTGGAGGAAGCCGCTGGGCACACTGTTGGCAACGGGCGCCACGGTTGCATTGGCGGGCATCCCGGAAGGCTTGCCCTTGCTGGCACGAGTAGGAGAGGCTGGGGTAGCCCGCCGTCTGGCTACGAAGAAGGCGATTGTGCGGCGTCTCGCATCTATTGAGGCGCTGGGACGCGTGGATACGGTCTGCACCGATAAAACGGGCACAATGACCAGGGGACGATTGCAACTGAGCATCGTCGCCGATAGTGAGACAGAGGTAGACTTGACAGAGCCGCTTCCAGAGCCGTTGCGGGCTGTTTTGCTGGCTGCGGCACTGGCTAGCCCACATCCAACTGCCCAGGATGCACACGCCCATCCAACCGACGTTGCAGTCATCCAGGGCGCTCTGGTGGCTGGTCTAGAAGCAGAAATCAATCAGCCACACCTAGCAGAACTTTCCTTTGATCCGGTGCGTTCATTTCATGTCACGCTCACTCAGGAGCGGTTGGCCCTCAAGGGAGCGCCCGAAGTCGTGCTTCCACGCTGCCAGACCTTCCTGCACAATAACGAACGTGTGTTGCTGGATGAAGAGACGCGTGCGCACCTGCTGGCCCGTGCTCAACAGCTAGCCGGGCGTGGCCTGCGCGTACTGATGGCTGCCGAGGGACCAGTTGGAACCCCGCTGCAAAATCCACGCGAACTCACCGCCCTCGGTTTTGTGGGTATTCACGATCCTTTGCGGCCCACGGTCAAAGGTGCTGTCGAGCGCTGCCACGAGGCAGGCGTGCGCGTCATCATGATTACTGGCGATCATCCAGCGACGGCGCGTGCGATAGCTCAGGAGGCAGGATTGTTGCAAGAGTCTGGACAGGTTATCAGCGCCACAGAGATTGCAGACTTACAAAATGGCGATCTCGATCAGCACTTGCAAGGGGTAGTTGTTGTGGCTAGGGCAACCCCGCTGGATAAATTACGCATTATAGAGAGTCTGCGGCGTCAAGGGCATACTGTGGCCATGACTGGTGACGGGGTGAACGATGCCCCCGCGCTCAGGCTGGCTGATGTGGGCGTGGCTATGGGCCAAACGGGCACCGAAGTTGCTCGCCAGACGGCGGATGTCGTGATCGCCGACGACGATTTCGCCACGCTCGTAGAGGGATTTGTTGAGGGACGCAGTTTCTGGCGTAACATGCGGCGTGCGTTAGGCTTGTTGCTCGGCGGCAATTTGGGGGAACTCGGCCTAGTAGTTGGGGCCAGCGTGTTGGGGACAGCGCTCCCCTTAACCGTCAGCCAGATTCTCGCAGTCAACGCCATCACGGATATCCTGCCAGCGCTGGCGGTCATCTTACAGCAACCGGAACATCGCAACCTCGCGAGCTTACAACGTGAAGGCATGTCGGCCCTTGATGCTCCCTTACGCAACGAAGTCCTGCGGCGGGGTCTAGCTACCGCGCTGCCTTCGCTGGTGGCGTATCTGCTGACGCTGAGGAGCGGCTCATTGGCCCAGGCGCGTTCGGTTGCCTTCACCAGCATTGTATCCACGCAATTGGCTCAGACATTGGTGGCTGGTCAGGCTGAAGGACACCTGACGCGTCCCGTGCTGATAGCAGTTGGTGGGTCGATGGGACTGGTGTTGACCGCATTCAGCATCCCGGCGTTGCGCAATCTGTTGCAACTAGCGGTGCTGCCTGCCTCAGCCTGGCTCCTGATTGGTTCAAGCGCGGCGGCGGCAGTGCTGCTCAATTATGTGCTGAGCGAGGCAGGGTCATGTCACGAAAGAAGCGCGACCCTGCCAAGTCTCTAAAGGGTGAGATTCCAGGTAGCGATGTCAGTAGACGCAAAGCCGGGAGTAAAATCGAGTTCTAACGTATGGGTAGAGGTGGGAATTTCATAGGCAATGGTTCCACGTAGCTTGCTTCCGCTTGTAACGGCCCCATCAGGTGAGTTCGGTGAATTGGGAACAAACGTTTGGTCGTATGTCTGCCCAGTTGAATCCTTCACTGTGAAAGAAAGCAGACTAGAGAACGTTTGTGATTGACCAGTCGTATTGACCGCAGTGATATCAATGAGCACAAAAGTATTCCCTGCTTTCGGTTTATCGAAATCGTCGCCAGTACTCGTCGTTACGCCATTCACTGTTATCGTCCATCCGTCAATTGGCACCACATCGCCGACCTTGTGACCTGTTGACGAGCCAGTGCTAGCCGTTGTTGGTTGTGGCGCAGAAGTCGCCTGTGGGGCCGTTGTTGGTTGACCCTGCGTGGTCGGTTGGCCCTGAGCAGTTGTCGTTGCTGGGGTAATTGTTTGGGACGGCTTGTTGTTTACGGCTGCGGCTACGACTCCGCCTCCGATGAGGACCACCAGAACAATACCAATAATCCACAGCCATGGGGTAGGTTTTTTCGGCGGTGGCGCAGGATACTGATACGGTGATGGCGCGGGATACTGATATTGTGCCGCTTGCGGTGGCGGTGTTGGTTGCCAATTTTGTGGCGGCGGTGGCGGTGTTGGTTGCCAATTTTGCTGTGATGGATAATACTGCGAGGGCTGCTGTGGTGTTGGTTGTGACGGATCTTGCTGCATGTTTTATTGCTCCTTTATGCACATTTTCATGAAAAATATTGAGAACAGCATAACTATAACAGAAAGTAAGCTGGATAGCAATAGAAAAAGCATCGCTGCGGAGCTTCATCCGCTTGACATTAGAAGTGGATAGACTATACTTATGGTGGTTGAACAAAGTGGTTCCCGCTTGGCACATCGTTCGTGAGACACCCCCGCAAGTGTCTTGCGATTTTTTTGTGTCAACAAAGCACAGAATGTTCAACACGAATATGAGCATCGTTATTGTCGTACACCTTATTTCAGTGCTTTACAAGCAGAATGAAAGAACACAGAGGAGCGAGCAGGTACCCATGCAAACTTTTTTGGACATCCCTTATGATGAACTTGAGGAGCGAAACCTCACGGCCAGAGCCAAACGTGATACTGTCTCGGCTGAAGAGCAAGAGCAAGAATATCGAGCCTATTTGGAGCAGGAAAAAGCCATTAAAGCGGTGACGCTCTGCTTCTCCGACCTTGAAGGCCGTTTTCACATGCTGGATTATGATAAGAAATTTCTCCTCGAATCGGCTGATAATTTAACCTTTGACGGCTCTTCCATTCGTGGATTTACGGCCCAACGTGAATCCGATCTGCGTTTACAACTGGATTGGACCAGCTTCTTATGGCTGCCAGCCACTCTCTTCGGTGCCGGGAAAGTAATTCTGTTTGCCAATATTCTTAACCGCGAGGGTCAGCAGTACGAATCTGATTTTCGCGGCCTGCTCCAACAGTATTTGCAAGAATTGCGGCGTACAGAAGGCTTGACAGCACATGTCTCGGCTGAGGTGGAGGGTATCATCGTAGAGGGGCAGAATGCAGAGCAGCGTTTTGACGAGAAAACGGGCTTTCGTCTGATCTCAACGGGCGGCTATTTTCATTCGCTGCCGCGTGATCCGTTGCGGCAATTTATCGATACGTCCGCCAGCATGCAGCGGGCCATGGGCTTCAAGAACGAAAAGGATCATCCAGAGGTCGCGCCTTCCCAGTTTGAGATGAACTTTTCCTATACGGACGCTCTACGTACGGCTGACCTTATCCAACTCTACAAGTTGACTTGCCGTCAGGTTGCGAACAGTATGGGTCTGACAGCCGTCTTCCTGCCCAAGCCAGTTATGGGCATCAATGGAAGTGGCATGCATACCAATATATCTTTGACGAAAAATGGCAAGAACATTTTCTATGATAAGGACGGGCAAGAGAACCTCTCAGGGCAGGCGCGAGATTTCATTTCCCGTATCCTCAACCACGCATCAGAAATGTGTTTGGTCTTGAACGCCAGCGTGAATGCGTATCGCCGCTTGGACCCGCATTTTGAAGCCCCCAATCAAATCCAAGTTTCCCCAATGGACCGGGGTTCCATGATTCGTATCCCCGTTGGCAACGAGAAAACCGCGCGTATCGAGGTACGCTCTGTCGGGCCGGATGTTAACCCCTATCTGCTACTCTATACGCTGCTCCAGACGGGCTTGCGTGGCGATGCCTCACCTGCGAGTGAGCAAGTGCGCTTGTTGCCAGGCACAATCCAGGAAGCCATCGCACAATTCGAGTCCAGCCGCCTGATGAGAGATATTCTGGGTGAGAAAAACGTTGAGAAATATCTTTCCTACAAACAAACGGCGGCTGACCGCAGTCCGAGTAGTTTGGGCACAAAGGTGAAAACCTCTGAGATCATTTATCACCACGATGTGACCAATCAGGCTCTATGGAATGATTTTTAACTGAAACGCCGTGGAATAGCAGCACCGCACGAGCCGACTAATACCGGCTCGTGCGGTGCTGCTATTCCCCTTTATAGGCGAGCTACGGATTCACGCCCATACCTTTGTGAATAAACAGGACCATATCGTATGCGCCATTGGTATCGCCAAAAGCCTGACGGTTCCACCACCAGTTCCAGACGCGCTGAGCAGTCAGACCAAGATTAAACTTCGCATTGAGCGGCGGGTTATCGCCGTAGCTGAGCCAGAGACCTGGCCCGACGCCGCTGCCCCCATCAGGATCAGAGCACGAACTGGATGGCGTTTTGCCCGGCGCACAGGGCGGCAATTTATAGCCCTCATCCCACCAACTGCGCATATGGTACTGATGCGCGAGGTACTGCCCATTGGCAGGGGCATAGGTGTTGATAGCGTTGTAGGGATTATCGCCGCCACTAATAATCACTGGCACAGTGCCAACCCAACTTTGACACTTCGTTGGGAAGCCAAAACAGAGGTTGGGGTAGTCGCGTAGGTACCACGCAAAGGGCCATGTGGCATCATCCATTACCGCAATACGCATCTGATGTTTGCCACCAAACTCTTTCTGGTCCAGCGCGTCGATCTGCGCCATAACTGTATTCACATCGGGGGTCGTCTGCACATAAACCATCATCTCGTGCGGCCCATCGGCGGCATGCACATAGGAAACCTCGTACATGTTGTGGAGCGTTGGCAGTAACAGCAGCGCAGCCATGACCACTCCACAAAGACCTAACACGGCGCGACCAACGCCCACACGCGAGCGTACCCATACCGGCGATTCTGGCTGAGCCTGGAACAAGGGCACAGGCTGGGCGGGACTCGTAAAGAAGCGCTCTTTGACGAAGCGGTAGCAGACCATCACGCATGGCTCCAACGCAATCGCAGCCAGCAGCATCATTGGCATGGTCATGTGGATCATCAGCCAGGGCATTTTTTCAGCAGCCCAGGAGTAGATGAAGATATTGCCCAGGCACCAGTAGATCAGGAAAAGACGGAAACGCGTGGGTCGTATCAGCGAATAGACGATACCTGCCAGGCCAAAGACCACGCCAATTTGCTCATAGAGTGGGATCAACAGCAGATAGTAATACCACGGCTGGCCGCCACGTGCGACACTTTGCTGTTGCAGCCAATAGTAGAGACCTTGCCAAATGCCATCTCCGATGCCTCCGGCAATATTTGTAAAGACCACCGTGAAGAGCAGCAGGAAAATCGACCAGGCAACAATCAGGGCAAAGAACCAGTGTGTCCAGGGCATGGTCAGAATACTATCCAGCACCGGCTGACGACGATCCACCAGCCGGGCCAAACCACGCCGCTGACCCGGTACTGGCAGCTTGCCATACATCTCACGCGCCAGGATGCTAAAGACAAACAGGCCCAGCAAGATTCCCAGCCAGGGCACCAGCCTGACCGTGTTCATCTTGAGATCGGCCACATACGTATTGGACACCACCGCGTTTTTGGGGGTGGTGATAAAGATCGAGAGCGTATGCAGTTCTGCGAAGAACCATTTGGCTGCGATCCCAGCAATGAGAAAGTACGCTAACAGCGTCAGCCATGCGAAGGTACGCGGCACAAAGTGAGCCGCCTCTGCATCCGCGAGTTGCGCACGGAGCTGGAACTTCGAGCCGATCTCCCAGGCGAACAGGGCGAACAGGAAGCTCCCAAAGACCGCAATGGTCAGGAACGTCGCCTCGCTGGTCGCATAGGAGAGCGCAAAGCCGAGTGCAGCTAGAACCAGCCAGCGGAGTTTGCGTTCGCGCATATAGCGAGCTATCGCAATCACCATCAACAGCGTGAAAAAGGCCATATAGATGGCTTCACGCGAGAAACGTGAGAAGTAGACCAAGCTAGGCGAGACGGCCAGCAGGAAGCAGGCCAGCCAAGCACCGAGCTTACCCAAATAGTCACGCAAGAAGTAGGGCAGGATCACGATCAGCGAGCCGAGCAGAGCTGCGGTGATACGCACTGTAGTCGTATTGACGCCATGATCCGGCGCACCGAGCCACTGGCTAATCTGATAGACCAGCGCGATAGCATGAAACTGAAAGGGGCCATGTAGCAAAGGATTATACTGATAGCAGCCACTATTCGGTGCCAAGCACCCAGCCCAGTTTTGCAAATTGTGCAGCAAACCCAGCGAGAAGTACGCATGTAAGCTTTCATCATGGTGCAACGGCTTATCGCCCAAACCCCAGAAACGCAGCACCGTACCCAGTAAGAACACGCCCCAAAAGGGTGCCCAAGCAAGCACCTGTGCTCGTGTTGGCCAAGTGAAGCCATTTTTTCTGACTGGCAAGTCGTTAGCAGGTATAGGCTCAATGACCCCCAGATCATACTCGTCGTCAGCAGACATAGCGGGATTATCAAGCATTTCAGGCTGGGCCTGTGGCTGCTGAACCTCAGCTTCGGTAATCTCAGTTAGGTTGTCAATGGGCGCGGCTACTGGGGGAGTCTGTGAAAGCTCCCCAGTAGCCATCGCGTCCGACTGTGTTTCGTAACTCTTCAAAGAGATTTGCTCCTCTGTTTACCAATGTAGCAAACGCTAGCGAACTTTATAGATCGTTACGCCATCCTTTTGATACACAATCAGCATAAAGCTTTGGAAACGTTGTAAATTGGTCCCGACATAGGTGGTCTGCTCCAGGGGACCGACGTAGAGATATTGTACATTGTACTGGGCCAGTAGCCCCAGTACCTCCTGTGAGGATGTATCTGTATACATTTTGTTCACATCGTTAGCGCGGCGCGAGAAGTCAGCACCGTTGGCACCTCTATTACCGTTAAACCAATTGATACGCCACTGAAGCTCGTGGCCTGGCCAGTTGATAACTGAGGGTAGGCCGGTAAAAATCGCGATCCGGCCATAGTCGCTATAATCAGATCCCGGCGCTTCAACAATCACTGGACTGCCCGTGATATGGCTATTGAGCCAGCGAATGGCCGCGTAGTCAGCAGGATCGTACGTGCGCATATAATCCAGACCATCGAGGCTATTGGTGCGTTGCGTGAAATCATTCTCGCGTTGTTTGGGGGCCGTCAGTGGATAGACCGCACCCAGCAGCACAAAGGCCAGCAGCGCGACACTCCAAATAACTCGACTGGTGATATACAGACGACGCGAAAAGGCGGGTAGTTTGAAGGTGGGTCGCAGGCTATCCAAGACAAAGTACGCGCCAGCGCCTCCCACAATGGAGAGCAGCGCCCAGGCTTGGAAGTAGAACTTAAAGACCGTATTCATACGAAAAAAGGTTCCACCAGCAAAGACATCGCGCAGGTAGATGATTTCGCAGAAGGCAACCAGAGCGCAGGCTGTAGCGCCCAGCAGCAGGATAAACGCGCGTTCGCGTTCTTTGAGATGGTACAGTGCCAGCAGTGCGCCAATGGCCGCTAGACCGCCAGTTACCACAAAGGTTGCACTGTTTTTCATGAATACCACCACCAGCACAGCCACCAGTAGCGTCGCCACCAAGCCGAGGAAGCGCATATCGAGCCAGTTCATGCCAGCCGTGCTCAAAGGCTCCAGAGACTCCTGGTGCGTGGTGAGAACAGGCTCTAGATCTTCCAGCCTGTAATCCTGATCTTCCTCGTCGAGCATGCCAACCAGCGCTGATTCAGCCCTTTCCTGAGTCGCGTGCGTCGCGGAAGCAGCGACATGTTGGAATTGAGGGTGCTCACTATACGAGCGTAAGTCATGCTGCCCGTCCACCTGCGTCTGCAGAAGCTCTGGCAATGCGGCACGACCTGAGCGAGCACGAAAGAAACTGGTGAGCAGGAACGAGAGGAAAATAAAGGCAAACACACCGTAGATCAAGACCTCATCAAAGAGTGGGGTGCGATCAGTGGCGCTTACCAGGCCAAGTCCCTGAGCCGGCGAGACAAAGTTCATGTAGAAAGGCGCGAATAGGAAGAAAGAGAGAGCAGCTAGGGCCGCGCAAGCCGTGAAAGCATCCAGCGCGAAATCCCAGTTCAGGCGGCCATGATGGGCCAGCCATTGCTGAAATCCTAGACAAACCAGCGCCAGCGCCAGATAGGTGGGATAGTCCCACCCGTTCATTGCATACAGGCTACCCAACAAAAGCGCGGTCACGCCGAGGGTCAGAGGCATACGCCAGCCACGCCCAAAGGCCGCAAGTCCCTGCCCACTAGCTTCCAGGAGCAGATTGAAGGCTAGAGCGACGCCTACAATCGTAAAGGCCAGTGCCAGAACGTGCGCGTGGAAGCACGAGAGCAAGAAGCTAAAAGCCGGGAATTCATTGATCGTATTCGTAATCACGCGTGTGGAGTTGAACCAGGCAAAATCGGGCAAATCGCCATGATTGAGCCACCATGCCTGGGTTGCCGCCAGATTACCGAGCACCAGCCCCAGCAGCATCGTGAGCAAGCCATACGGTAGAGCGCCGTTTAGCGAGGGAAAGACCCGATCCGGGCGCATACTGCCAGTCGTGGCATCGGGCAATGTTGTCAGACGTAGGCGGCGGTGCCGCGCCCAGGCTACCACATTGCAGGTCACGCCAAAGAGATTCGTCGCAGTTAGGCCGAAGAATATGCAAATGCCGGTATTAAAGGCAATAGATGGCGTCTGGCCAATAAGTTTCGCCAGCATCGCAATAGTGTAGTGTGCATAGTAGTAGTAGTTGATCGATTGACCAGAATACCACATATCATTGGGCGGGAAATGCACACTGCGCATAATCGCCGCTAAGAAGCCCTCATCCATAAACATCTCGAAATTGCGGATATCGGGGCTATAGGAGCGCAGCCAACCGAGCAGAAAGATCATACCAAAGAAGATCAACTCAGTGCACAGAATATAGAGATAATTCGAGCGCACCAACTCTAGCACCGTCTTGCGTACACGCAGAAAACCCAGTATATTCAGAGCAGTGAGCACCAAAAGCACGCCAAAGATAAACAGTTGGCTAAAGGGCAAAAACTGCAACGTCATCAGTGGCAGCCAGACGCAGAAGGCCAGCACAGCCAAGCCAATCGCCTTGCTGAAGGCCCATCCACGGTCAGGAAGATTATGAAAGACAGTGATCGTGAGCGGAAGGAAGAGGAAACCCAGAACTTCCATCAAGGCCCACATCTGTAAAAGCTCTAACATTCAGTACTCTCTTGCGCAAAGTTGTGGTTCACGAAAATACTATAGTACAAATCCGAAAAAAGCACAACGCAGAACGCCCTACACGTAGAATGACGAACGAAGAGACTCAAATGTTCCCGCACTGGGCTTTTTGTCTCAACGAAAACGAGCACGCAAAAATACTATGTGCTATGTATCACCCTCTCACGTGCCAAAACTTGCCAGCTAGCTAACAGAACGTGTACACTCTTGGATGATGACAGGTTTTTGACGGACAGAGTGGTCCCCAGGCATTGCTGCGACTCTTTTTCAGACACCATTTTTAGGGGGAATTATCTTATGCGTCGTACCAAGATCGTTTGTACCATTGGACCAGCTACGAACAGTGAAGAGCGGCTTGAGCAGTTAATTCACGCCGGTATGAATGTTGCACGCCTCAATTTTTCGCATGGCACACAAGAGGAACATGCTGTTGTCATAGAGCGCATACGTACTATTGCTGCACGGATGCACTGTGCGATTGCTATTTTACAAGACTTACAAGGCCCAAAGATTCGGACTGGCTTATTGGAAGGCAAGAAACCAGTCACTTTAGCGGATCATGCACAGGTGGTCATCACGACTCGTGACATCCTGGGAACCTCTGAGATCATTTCTACGACCTATCAACAACTCCCCCAGGATGTGAAGCCTGGTGATCGTATCCTGTTGAATGATGGTTTATTAGAGCTGAGTGTGCTAGACGCCAACGAAACAGATGTCCATTGTCTCATCGTGCATGGGGGTGAACTAGGGGAGCATAAGGGTATTAATTTACCGGGTGTGGCTGTGAGTGCGCCCGCTCTGACAGAGAAAGACCGTGCTGATCTGCGCTTTGGTGTGATGCATGATGTGGATTATGTCGCGCTCAGTTTTGTGCGGAAACCAGCAGATATACTAGAAACCAAGCAGTATATCCGCCAACTACAAATAGAGCATAACGGAGGTAACAATAAAAATCTCATATCTATCCCGTTGATCGCAAAATTAGAGAAACCAGAGGCAATAGCCTGTTTAGATGCTATCCTTGCGGTGGTTGATGGTGTGATGATTGCTCGCGGAGATTTAGGGGTAGAGATGGCGGCTGAGAAGGTTCCGCTGATCCAAAAAAATATTATTGCCAAGTGCAACGCACTGGGATTACCCGTTATTACTGCAACCCAGATGCTAGAGTCGATGATCGTGAATCCGCGCCCGACTCGTGCAGAAGTCAATGATGTGTCGAATGCAGTCCTTGATAAGACCGATTTGGTGATGCT
Source organism: Ktedonobacteraceae bacterium (assembly GCA_039923935.1). Classification (GTDB taxonomy): domain Bacteria; phylum Chloroflexota; class Ktedonobacteria; order Ktedonobacterales; family Ktedonobacteraceae; genus Paraktedonobacter. The sequence continues at coordinate 18,831 of JBDTBU010000003.1, forward strand.
GAGTGGTGAAACAGCTTCGGGAGCCTATCCGATAGAAGCCGTGCAAATGATGGTGCGTATTATCCTGGAAACCGAGTCCGGTGGGAGAACGGCGCACCAGCCACAGCACCAGCAACTTTCGCAGGAGCGTGCAGTTAGTCATGCTGCTCGTGCGCTTTCAGAAGAGGCCAGCGTCAAAGCGATTGTCGTTTTTACGCAGTCGGGCAATACCGCACGTCTGATTTCGCAGGATCGCCCACGCACACCTATTCTGGCCTATACACCGTCTGAGCGTGTGTACCGCCAGCTTGCCTTCTTGTGGGGTGTCTGGCCAGGTTGTATCGAGATGCGGGGCTTTACTGATGAATTGATGGAAACGGTTGGGCAACGGCTGATAGACGCCAATCTGATCCAGGCGGGTGAGCATGTCGTCATTATGGGAGGACTCCCGTTCGGCAGCCGGGCGCGTACAAACTTTGTCAAGCTCCATCGGATCAATAAGTAGTCTCCCTGTGACGCGTTGGGAGAGCGTCACAGGCTCTCTCCCTCTGTTTGTTCTAACCGGCATTCGCGGAAGGCGGGCAAAAGCCAAGCCAACGCGACCACGCCTAGCACACAGGCAATACCCCCTGTGGTGGCTGATATCTGGGCATTGGTGAGTGCGGCTACGAGTCCTGATTCGGTGTCGCCTAAACGTGGTGCGGCATTTGTCTGGGCTAGCCACACTGCTGTGATGCGCCCGCGTAAGGTATCGGGTATGGAAAGTTGCAGGATGCTGCTACGCAAGACTTCCGAGATAATATCTGCCCAACCGGCAATGGCTAGCATGAGCAGTGCGAGGGGCAGCCACGTACTGATCCCAAAGAATGCAATTGCGGCTCCCCAGAGTCCAACCGTTACCAGGACGGCCCAGCCAGGTCGCCGGATGTGTCCCACCCATCCCGAACCTACCGCTCCAATGAGCGCACCCGCTGCTGGTGCTGCATAGAGCAGCCCAACGGTTTGCGCACTGCCTGCAAAGACTGTTAGACCAAACGCCGGGAAGAGTGCACGCGGCATGCCAAAGACCATAGCGTTGATATCGGTCAGCAAGACCCCTTGCACTATTGGGCGGCCTCGCAGATAATGGAATCCTTCCCGTAGTGATGCCCAGCCCGCGCTTCTGCCACCTCCCAATGGTGGTTGAGGTGGCAAGAGAATCACCGCGATGAATGCAGCTCCGTAGGTTGCTGTATCCAGCCAGTAGGCCAGAGACAGGTTGAAGTGGCTAATGATGAGTCCCGCTAAGGCTGGACCGACCACGGCTCCCGTCTGGCGTAACAAGGCGTTGAGTGCTGCTGCGGCTGGAAAGAGTTCGCGCCTGACAAGATTGCGCGTGATGGCTCCGCGTGCAGGACCATCGATACCAGAAAAGCCAGCGAGAAGTGCAGCCAATAGATAGACCAGCCAGATCACTGGATGAGGGGCAAGGGTCACAACGGCTAGCACTCCTGTGGTCAGGAGCAGGAGTAGTTGTGTGACGCAGAGCAAGCGCCGCCGATCTATCGCGTCAGCCAGTGTGCCACCGAAGAGTGTGAAGGCCAGGGTTGGTCCCAATTGGACGAGTCCAATCAAGCCAACCGCCAGCGAAGAACGTGTCAGCACATAGATCTGGAAGGGGAGCGCAACAACGGTCAGTTGCGTGCCAAGCACCGAGATCAACTGGCCCCAAAAGAGCGTGCGATACGGGGCGGACTCGCGCAAAGGCGAGAGATCAACCAGCAGACGTGGGGATTGCATGCAAATCCTCCTCTTAGTGTTACAATGCAGTTACACTATTGTAACATCACTGTTTCATTAACACAAGAAGAAGTGAGGAAGACCATGATTGAGGAGCCTCTCCTGGATGCGGCGATAGTCGCGCTGCAGGATGTTGGATGGAAGCACCTGACACTGGAACGTGTAGCTGCGGCTGCTGGCGTCTCGCGTGTGACGCTGTGGCGGCAGGGTGTGACGTTGGAGCAGATCACCGAAGGGCTGTTAGTGCGGCTGGCGACTGATTATCAGGCTGCACTCTGGCCGGTCCTTACCGCGAAGGGAACTGGACGGGAGCGTCTCACTGCGGCGCTTGAGGCGTTGTGTGGCGTAGCGGAGCGGCATCTTCCCCTGTTGGTTACGACTGATACCATTTTTCATGAGGCACATATTCTGACACAAACGGGCTTTACGGAGCCACTGGCACGTTTGTTGCAGGATGGCACGAGCGACGGCTCTCTTCGCATGGTAGATAGCTGTGAAATGGCTGATGTTCTTTTCAACACTATTTGCTGGACCTATGTGCATCTGCGGGCGCGACACGATTGGCCGCCAGAGCAGGTTCGTGCGCGGCTCTTTGACCTTGTTTTACAGGGATTGGTACCGCAGAGCAAGACAGATATTTCTCTAGAATGATGTGTTTCCCAGGTAATAAGCGTAATGCTATGTGACTTGGAGCCAGCAATAATCGCAGGGCGCATTGAAACCTAGCACAGCAAAGGGTATACTTGGCTCGTGTGCATGTAGCAGATAGTGCAGAGCCTCTGGTTTTCCGCCATAGAAGCGCTGGACGCAGCGCCACGCGCTTTGCCACGAAGCAAAAGAGATCACCATTTCCTGCTCACAGGGGAGCGCAACATAGCGAAAACCGCGCTCGCTGAGCCAAGCGCGATCTTGAAGACGCGGCCAGATCACCACAATCGTGCCGCCCGTTCGTGTGACGCGTCGTAGCTCAGCCAAGCCCGATTCGCCCCCCTGCTCTGACTCTGCTATAAAGGCCGAGCAGGATAGGGCCAGATCGACACTCTGGGTGGACAGAGGCACGTGAGCGAAATCACCAGCACTGACTACTACAGAAGGGATATTAGGGGCACAATCTCTTTTTCGACGTAAAATCCGCCGCAGTCCTGGCGAGGGTTCGACGGCATAGACCAGCTTTGCACCATGCTGTACCGCCTCGAACGAGGCGCGTCCACTGCCCGCGCCCACGTCCAGCACAATTTTGTCGCGTAGCCACGGCTCTAGCTGCTCAAAAATGCCTGGATGCAGGTGCTCACCAGCGGTTAGCTCTTCGTACAGTTCAGGCGTATGCCAGTAGGTCAGTTCCCAAAACAACTGATCGAGCAGCAGATGACGCGTGTGCTGAATTACCATGCTCGTGATGGGATATACGAGTTCGTGCAGAAAAGCAGGCTGCTCAACGCTGGGCAAGCAGGTGAGAACGTGTTGAATGAGTTGGGCAGGCGCACCATACATGCACCAGGCCAGTTGTATCGGTGTTATGTACTCGATCACGTTTGTCAGAATCCGGCACAAGTTCTCTGCGTCAAAAATGAGGAGATCCTCTAGCTGGAATGGATTCACAAAGATATGCCTGTTGTGTTTGGGCAGGCTTGCCAACGCTTTCTGTTCCCTGAGGGGGTGCAGATGGTCAGCGCGACCCGTAACTGTGCCTTGTGAGATTATTTTCATCTGTGCCTCCACAACATTGGCGATCAACTCCGCTTTTTGTAAGCTGTTGGCAAGTTCTAGCTCAACTTACCGAATAGACATACATATGACACGTCCAATATGGCCCCTTGGGGACATCGAATCAAGATTGGTGTGTACAGACTCCACATGCTCTCGATAAAGACCCCTCTCAAAGATCTGAGAAGTATAGACATGTTACAAACGGAGATGAAAAGCGAGATGAACGTCCTCAAGCAGCGTTTGGCACGAAGCCAGTCTTTCCACAGGGTTTTCCATCTGGGAGGACGATCCCCATGGCGACCCAGATAGCCACCCATGTGTGCGACGGCCTTCCAGAAGGTGTGGGTGGTCATCAACGCGGCGTCTTGACCCGTCTGTGCGGCAACAACCGCCAGCAGATCGGCAGCGAGAACCTCATGCGCCGGACGCTCAGGCTTCCGACGTGCAAGGTCACGCAGGTGCAACAAGCGCACGGCCAATGGCGACAACACACCCAGCACGCGTCTCAGCCGTTCAACGCTCCGCACTTGGCGCTCTTCGATGCGGCATGCGGTTTTCAGACACGGGTGAGAGTCCTCCACAACCCAACGGTACTTCTACCACCCGACGTGCTCCCACGCGTGCTCAAGCGTCGTCGTCGGAACTGAGGTCAACAGAATCCATTCCAACGGCTCTTCTCCGACGGGCGTGTGCTCTTCCCAAACGCGGATGGCCCACACGTCCATCGGCTCTTTACCACAGTGCTTTTCCAAGCGGGGTGCCAACACGGTCACAGGACCAAAGGCGAGAGGCAACACCGTCGAACGAGCGGTGCCGTCCCTGGCTGGCAGAAACATGAAAAGGGTCGGCTCGCCGTCTCTTTCCACGCCCGTCCCTCGTCGAGCAGATACTTTTA
>JBDTBU010000004.1:0-8143 GCA_039923935.1 Ktedonobacteraceae bacterium
CCTCCACAACCCACCAGTGTGCATACCACCCGACGTGCTCCCACGCGTGCTCAAGCGTCGTCGTCGGAACTGAGGTCAACAGAATCCATTCCAACGGCTCTTCTCCGACGGGCGTGTGCTCTTCCCAGACCCGGATGGCCCACACGTCCATCGGCTCTTTGCCACAGTGCTTTTCCAAGCGGGGTGCCAACACGGTCACAGGACCAAAGGCGAGAGGCAACACCGTCCAACGAACGGTGCCCGTCCCTCGTCGAGCAGATGCTTTTGCGGCTCTTCTTCCTGTGAGGGTTCCTCTGTTCTCACACCCGCACCAAAAAAGAGGTCTGGGTGGCCTGGCACGCCTGAAAGAATGGGAACCTATCGGCTCCCCGATTTCCGATAGGCACAACAGTGATCCCGGCTGGGAACATTCCCAACTGCGTGACCAGACGCATCCACCCATCGGCCTCACGTTCGCTGCGTTGCCGTCTCTTTTATCCAGCAAGCGGTAGCCAGCATGTCATTCAACGGGTGCATATGGGCTGGCAACGATGCAGAGACATTCTCGGCCATGAGCGTTGCTGTTTTCACGGCTCGCCCGGTTCGATGACGCTCCTTGCGTTTGCACCGTTCGACGGTTCGTTTGGCCCAGATGTTCGGTTTCAGCATTTCGTGTGTGTTCATCTTCCTCTTGTAACACATTGTAAAATGTCTATACTTCTCAGCTCAGAGAGAGGAGGTCAAACGGTTGTCCAGCACGATTATCCCTGATGAGATGATTGAAGATCTCAGCGAACTGCTGGAGATCTTTCAAACGAGATATTAGCCCTTGAGTGCGCCCATGCGTACCCCTTGCAGGAAAGAGCGTTGGAAGATCATAAAGAAAATGATCATCGGCAGCGCTGCCAGGGCCGCTCCGGCGAAAATGAGGCCGAAATCGGTGCCAAACTCTCCTTGCAAACTGGCCACGCCCACTGGTAGCGTGTAGTAGCTGCTATTATTCAGCACAATCAACGGCCAGAGGTAATCGTTCCAATGCTGCACAAAAGTAATGATCGCCAGCGCACCAATGGCGGGTGTGCAGAGCGGCAACACCACTTTCCAGAAAGTGCGTATTTCGCCGCAGCCGTCGATGCGAGCCGCTTCCAGCAGTTCTGTGGGCAGTGTTTGAATATACTGGCGCATCAAGAAGATCCCGAACACGCTGGCCGTGCCTGGCAGAATGACCGCCCAAAGTGTGTTAAGCAGATGGACATCGCGGGTCACGATATACAGCGGAACCAGGATGACATATGTTGGTACCATCATCGTAGCGATGAGGACCCAGAAAATCAGATTGCGTGCGGGAAAACGCTTTTTCGCAAACGCATAGCCTGCAAGTGTATCAAACACGACATGGAAGGTGGTAACGGTTGCGCCGACAAGCAGGCTATTTTGCATCCATGACCAGTAGTCGCTGGCCTGGCTGAACAGGCGTTGAAAGTTTGAGAAGTCGCCGTGAATAGGAAAAAGATCTGGCGGTGTTTTAATCGCAAAGGTAGTAGGGGTCAGCGCGGTGACAAACAGCCAGTACAGAGGCCAGAGCGAGATGCAGGTTGTAATGGCCAGTGCAATCCAGGCAGGCCAGGATCGGAGTCGAAGTATGCGTATAGGGGTGGTCTTTGCAGATGTTCCTCTCAATGCCATGGCTAATACTCCACATCTGATCTAAGGAAACGAAATTGTACAACCGCGAGCGCGAGAATCATCAAAAAGAGGATGAAGGCTTGCGCGGATGCCAGACCGTAGTTGAAGTTTTGAAAGCCGTTTTGGTAGATCTGGGTTACCATCACCTGCGTACTATCGCCCACACCACTGGGCACCATCAGATTGAACTTCTCAAAGGCTTGGAAACTGCCAATGGTATAGAGTACCACCAGAAAGAGAGTGGTGGATTTAATTAACGGCAGCGTGATGCTCCACCAACGGCGGATGGCCCCCGCACCATCGATTTTCGCAGCCTCGTACAATTCTGTGGGAACACCACTCATGGCAGCGTTAAAGAGCACCACGCCTGCGGCTGGCACGGCCAGAACTGTGGAGAACGTAATGCTGTTCAGAACAATAGCTGGGTTGGAGAGCCAGCGGACGGGCGCAATATGTACCACACTGAGTAGATAGTTGAACAGACCGTATTCACTGTTGTAGAGCCAGCGCCAGGTGATGGCGATAATCACCAGGCTCGTTACGGCTGGCAGATAATAGGCAGCGAGAAAAAAGGTGCGCCAGTATTTATTGCACGCCTGTATCAGTCCCGCGAGGCTCAGTGCGATAAAGATATTGGCGGTGACGCTGACCACGCTGTAAAAGATTGTGTGCTCGATAGATTTGGCAAACACGCCTTCGCCATAGGTAAACGCGTGGACATAGTTTTGTAAGCCGACCCATTTGCCGTCCCAGACAAAATTGTAGTGCTGAAAAGAAATTATCAAGGCCCACACAACTGGTATAAGCGTAAAGATCGAGAAGACAAGCACACTGGGCAGAATAAAAACATAACTCCAACCATGTTTTTTGACGAAACGGAGGAACTTGTTTTTTATCTTGCTGGGCTGTTGTACAACCAGATCGCTTTCCAGGAGAATATCTGACATAACACGTTTCTCCTCTGCTGAAAAAGTAAATGCAGAATGGATACTTCTATGATAATCCCATGTTGGTAAAGAGAGGGTCAGGGGAGATTTTCCCCTGGCCCTCTACGCTTTGCCAACGCCTGAGAGAACGCTTTACTAGATGATTTAGCTTCCACTCAAGAGTGTGTTGATGTCATTGGCAGGTCCGTTCAAGGCGTCAGCGGCGGAGATTTGTCCCAGCACAGCCTTTTGAATTTGCGGATGAATCAACGTGCGAATCTGTCCCCACTGTGCGATGTTTGGCGCAAGCCAGGTGTAGGATACAAAGGGCGAAAACAGGCTAACCGGAGCAGTGACCTGCACCGATTTGCGTGCGGCTGGTGCCAGATAATAGCCAGGGATATCCTGTTGTACTTGTGAACCAGTCAGGTACTTTGCTAGATCCATCGCCGCTTTCCGTCGAGTAGCATCGTCGATGCTGGCTACTGCAACCAAACCAATGCCTCCAGTGGTGAAAGGCGTGCTGAGGTCGCCCATCGGCATTGCGTGGACCGTAAAGTTCAGCCCAGCCGCTTTATAGGTAACGGAATCGCCACTGGGTGCGCTGTACATGGCATAGGTCTTGCGCTGACTGAAGCCGGTGATGAGATCAGAGCCAGCCAACGAACCGCCAAAATCTGGAGGAGTGACATGGTACTTCTGAGCCAGATCCACCAGTTTTTGCAAGCCACTAATACCCTTATCACTATTAAAGGTATATTTTGTATTATCCGAATTGAAAGGCACGCCGCCATCACCCATAATGAAGGGCCAGGTATTGAGCACGCCGGGATCGATCATGCCAGCATAGCCGTAGACCTTATCGCCATTGGCGCGTGTGAAAGTGAGCTTTTGCGCGATCTCGACAAACTGCTCATAGGTCCAGTCCCCTGTAGGTGGAGTGACGCCACGCTCCTGGAAAACATCGAGGTTGAGATACATCCCAACTGGTGGTATCCACAGAGGCCACGCATAGTGTTTGCCATTGCTTGCGATGGCGCTCAAGTCATTCGGATAAATGTCGCTTTTGTCGTTATCATCCAGATAATCGTCAATAGGCGAGAGTAGGTTTTCCTGGATCATCAGGGGCAGTTCGTCGGCTGAGACGCGGAAAATATCGACGATACCGCCGCTCTGGATCGCCTGAATGAGTTTGGTATAGCCCGCTTGGTCGCCTGTATAGCCTGTGATATTGACTGTGGTCTTTGCGTGAGAACTGGCAAATTTTGCGGTTGCGGAATCAACTAGGCCGCTACCGGTTCCTGCTGCTGATTTGGGCTTATACCCTGTGACCCAGTAGACCAGCGTCTCTGGCGTTACTGCTGTTACTGCTGGGGTTGCTGGCGAACCGCCACAAGCTGCTAACAGCGCACCGAGTGTGCTGCCTCCAACTGCTACCTGGCCACTCCCAACGAGAAATTTCCGGCGCGTTATAGAACTCCTCATGGTTCTTCTTCTCCTCATTTTGTGTCTGATGGATCAATGCCTGTTGTCTAAAATGATAGACGACCTGTCATGGCCTCTCTAAATAGAGGTGGGCGCGATCTCTGTATCCGCTTCATTCCCTGCGGATGATCTCATGATCTCGTCCGGTAGATGGTAGTCACTAACCGGCAGATGGTAGTCACTAAACAGAAATGTTATAGATGCATGCGTGTTGACATAGACCTCCAGTCCTGGTCACTTTCTAACAAGGGAGCAAAGCTATGTGTGGTATATAGTATACTCGATATGATGTCTATACCGATACCATGGGTATATATTTACATATCTCTTTCAGACTGTCAAGAGGAGGGTGCTTGTTGGGTTGAATCTCGTGTGTAAAATAGAGAAATAGCGAGGGTGCTTGCGCGTTTTTTGTCCTGTTCAGTTTTTTACGCCGCGTGAGATACTGAGCGTTGCGGATCGGGAGAGAACAGTTTCACGAGCGTCTCTACGACATATGGATCGAATTGAGAGCCAGCTTGTTCTCGCAGCACATCGAGCTGGTATGTAGGAGCGTTGAGGAGAGACGATGTATGGTGAGTGGTGAGGGTGTCATAGGCATCAGCTACAGAGACAATGCGTGCGCCCAGGGGTATTTCGTCTCCCTTTAAGCCGTCTGGATAGCCAGAACCATCCATCCGCTCATGGTGGGCGCGTACGAGGCTGGCAACCAGATACAGTGCGGGAACGGTACTGAGGATCTCAGCACCAATCACAGGATGTTGGGCCACAAGAGCTTGTTCGTCGTCGGTAAGATTCCCCTGCTTGAACAAGATTGCGTCGGGAAGCGTGACCTTGCCGAGATCGTGTAGCAGGCCGCTCAGACCGATGAGATAGGCTTCCGTGTCGTCGAGGCCCATAGCCAGGGCTAGCTTGACTGAAAGTGAGGCCACATCGCGAGCATGCCGACCTGCTGCCTGATTCCGCGTTTCTTGGAGCGAGAGAAGCGTTTCCACCATGCCGAGCATCTCTGCCTCCTCCTGCTTTTGGAGCGTCTCTGCTGTCATTCCTATCGCTAGGACTGTTGGTTCATGGGCTGTGCGCGTTTGATTGCGTCCCAGATGTTTGGCCGCATACATAGCTGTATCAGCGGAGACAATCAAGTCCGCACGCTCAGTGGCATCATGTGGATACGTCGCAACGCCTAGCGAACAGGTCACGCGTGGATTCTCCCTGCTCTCATTTTGCTGCTCGATTCGCCAGCGCATGAGTTCAGCGATGATAAATGCCTCAGGCTCGTCCGTGCCTGGTAGCACCGCCATAAACTCTTCTCCTCCCCAACGTCCGATACAATCGTCCTCGCGCAAAGTAGACTTCATCAAAGCACCAGTAGCTTGTAAAATGGTATCTCCTATTTGATGTCCATATAGATCATTAATATTTTTAAAATAATCAATATCCATAAAAATAATTGAGCAGCATGTGTGATGCAACTGAGCCTGGGCCAGTTCATCATCCAACTTGTTTATTACTGCCCGGTGATTGGGCAAATTCGTTAGAGAATCAGTGGTCGCTTGCTGAGCAAATTGCACATTCAAGAGGTTCAGTGAACGATTTTTTTGTTGAAGTACTTGCTGTAATGTACTCACTTCATAGATGGCGAGAAATTGGCGCAGGACCAGTAAGAGCAGGATAATAAACCCTCCGACAGAGACGATAGCAATCTGTTCAGGCGATGACCCGTGGGCACCCTGCGCACGGACCGCAAGGACGAGCAACCCAACGATCAGTACCAATCCTCCGCCAGTCAGCAGGATTTTTCCGCGCAAGGACCAGTTTGTATGTTCTTGTAGAGAGACAGATAGTACAGCTTCATGTTTGTTCAAGATGCGTCTGACTGTTTGGCCTGCTCCCATTATCAGGATCAGAATGAGCATCCAACCGATATTGAGCCAGAGTAGTTCCTTCCAGGATGTTTCATTGTACCCACGGTGTACCAATGCCTGGATATGGAATACATGGGTGAGAAAGATGATTATTGTTGCTAAGCCGAGCATGATAAGCACTGGACGCAGCGCAGCTTCCCTGGATCTCAAAGCGACCAGCAGCAAACAGAACAGCATAATCAGATCAGCTGAGAGGAAGACGCTCTCAACCATTTTGACCAGGAAGGTGATTTCTCCTATCGCTAGGAAAGGAGCCAGCAGAAAATAAGCGCTGAAGGTAGCTACAGTGGCCATAATAATCAGGCTATCGAACAAAATGCGCAGGCGCAAGAGCACAGAGAGGGAATACGAGGGTAAAAGTAGCAAGGCGCAGATGAAAAAGGAATACATGCTCAGAAAGATACAATCAGTAAGAAACTCTGACGGCTGTGGTATATTGAGCACCCGGTACACCCAAACAGCCTGAGCAATGGTGATGATGAGCAAGGCTATACCGAGCAAGGCTGGGACGAAACGCTGCCCAGTGCGCCTTTCAGCATGTGATGAAGCAGGCTTTTTGAGCAAGCTGAGCGCACCTCGAAAACACAGCAGTGCCATGAGCAGAGGGTAGAAGACACCTACCAAACGGTAGAGGACATCAAAGAATGCCGGATTGAAGGGTTTGATGAAATAGAGCATGTCCAGAAGAACACTCATGAGAAAAACCCCTGCGAATAAGCGCCAGGGGATAGAGCTAGCATCAAGATACTGTGTAAGATATTTCATCATGCTTCTCATCCGGTTCAATCCATTTTCGATGACTCTCTCCTATTCATTATTCGGCATGCTGAGCGTTTTCTTTAACCTGTGTGCAATACCCACTCAGGAATTCTCGGTACCCCTGAGTGGGTATCCCTCTTTCAAAACAGCAAAAATGGTACACTACTGCTCCGTCTGGAGGGTGGTTGATGGCCGGGATCAGAAACGGCGGGCCACTGCCGATCCTTCTCAAGCCAGGGCACCTGATCTGGGTCGTGTTTGAGGAAGACGCCCGCTTCGGCCAGCGTAAGTACAAATTTTTTGACATGCCAGCCATGAAAAAGATGTAAATGAACCCACCAGCCTTTTTGTCCGCACCAGCCCCAGCGTCGCCCACGGCGTGCCTCGATTTGGACCGCTGGACAGCTTGTCACCGCTAGGGTCCGACCATCATAACGAATAATATCATCATTACGTGCAAGCACTAACTACTGCCTTTCTACAATGCCAAAAACGCGTGTAATCTTTTTCTTCTCTCTCTATTCTAGCGACATCCACCCAAGCAAACACTCGGCGATTTGGTGCGGCACCAATCAGGGTGCTCGTTTGGCATACTTCCCCCAGAATGTTATATGCTAAGACGGAAACGTCCAGGTTTTTCCTACGAGGGAAACCTGGCCGCTAGTACTCTCGTGCAATCAGTAGGAGGTAGATTGGAATGCCTGACAATGTTCACTCGGATGCGCTGGTCTTTTTTGGCGCAACCGGCGACCTAGCGTATAAACAGATTTTCCCCGCGTTGCAGGCGATGATTCGCCATGGTCATCTCGATGTGCCCATTATTGGCGTGGCGGGCCGCCCCTGGACGAGCGAGCAACTGCACGCACATGCTCGTCAGAGCCTTGAGGAGCATGGCGGCGTCGATGCTGCGGCTTTTGAGAAGCTCTGCACACAGATGCAGTATCTTTCAGGTGACTACGGCAAGCCGGAAACGTATGAGAAGCTACGCGAGGCTCTGGGCGGCTCGCAACATCCCCTTCACTATCTAGCTATCCCGCCCAGTATGTTCGCATCCGTCATCGAGGGCATGGGCAAGTCCGGCTGCGCGGCTGGTGCTCGCGTGGTGATTGAGAAGCCCTTTGGGCACGACCTCACGTCGGCGCGTGAACTGAACCAGGTGGTTGGCTCGGTCTTTCCTGAAGCTGCCATCTTTCGGATTGACCACTATCTTGGCAAGGAGCCAGCGCAGAATATTCTCTACTTTCGTTTCGCCAATTCGTTTCTTGAACCTATCTGGAACCGCAACTATATTGAGAGTGTCCAGATTACGATGGCTGAGAATTTCGGTATCCAGGGACGCGGGAAGTTTTACGACGAAGCAGGTGCGATCCGCGATGTTATCCA
>JBDTBU010000005.1:0-21049 GCA_039923935.1 Ktedonobacteraceae bacterium
AATTTACCTTTGAGGCTTTTGCAGCCCACCCATTCTATACCGAAATCAATCGCTCGCTGGTACGTCAAGCCCTCGCTCCGTTTCGCACACGTCCCGCTGAGAAGCCTATAACGATTGTCGATATGGCATGTGGAACAGGCGCTGTCACCCGGCTGATTGCTGAGGAGATGAAACAGCAGGGACGCCAGGCGCGTATCATCGGGGTCGATCCCTCGGCTGAGGCACTCCGTCACGCCCAGAAGGGGATGGCCGAAATGGGCGCACAAGCTGAGTTCATTCAGGGCGATACCGAGGATCTCTCGCACCTTGTTCACGATGCAGATGCCGCTTTTTTCTGCAACGCTATTCACTTGCTCCCTGACAAACGTTCTGCCTTCCAACTCATGGCTAGCATCCTGGCTCCACAGGGGATCTTCGCCTGCAATAGCGCCTTCTATACTGGTGCCTATGTGGAAGGTACTGAGCGCTTCTATCGTCTCTGGACACGCCGCGCCATTGGCTGGCTACGCAAACAGCATCCTGAAGTGCACGTCTCCCGCGAGAGCAAAACGATGGCAATGCAGTGGATCAACGCCGCTGAGTACGTCCAACTCCTACAAGAAGGAGGCTTCCAACACGTTGATGCTGTTCAGGAAGAAGTCATGATGACGGTTGAATCCTACCACGATATTGGTCACTACTGGTTGTTTATCGAGGGTGCCTTACCTGGTATTCCGCTCGCTCTGGGGGCCGCTGCCCTTGGCACAACGGTCTACGAAGCAGGAGCCGAACTCAATCTAACGGATATACCGCGCAACTGGTTACAACTGATCTCCTGTAAAGGCTAAACAAACAGACAAAGAACCGAGAAAAAGGCTTCTTCAAAAAAAAGTGTCTTGTGCAACTCTTGCATTTAGAAAGGAGTTGTGCTATGCTTTATTTTGCCATTGGAGAATATGTATGTTTGGCTCTTTCCAGTCGAGGTTTGGAAGATGTTTCAAGAAGAACCTAAAAATTGGCGTGAACTGCTCGGACAAGTTATCAGTGATCCAGCGGTATTGCGACGTGTCAAGCAGGATTTAGGTGTGCAGGAGATTACGATCAAACGCTGGGTAAACGGCGTTTCCTTGCCACGTATGCAAAACCTGCGTCGTTTACTGAGCGCTCTTCCCGAACAACGTGAGCGCCTGATCGCATTCTTTACGGAAGAATATGAGGATTTTGCTGATATCCCTCTCGATACTTCTTTGCAAGAAATACCCTCCAAGTTTTATATGCACATCGTCCAGGTACGCGGCACCATCGGCCATGCACAACGCTCCTGGTCGATGACAAACATGATTATCAGCCAGGCTCTCGATCAGCTCGACCCAGAGAATCTAGGCATGGCTATAACAGTGGTCAGGTGCATGCAATACACGAAACGCGATAAAATTTACAGCCTACGTCAAGGACTGGGACAGAGCACGCCTCCTTGGCCCAGCAATCTGGAACAAAAGGCGATGTTCCTGGGAGCCGAGTCGTTAGCCGGTTTTGTGGTTTCTACCTGCCGCCCATCCGAAATCCAGGATTATCGAGAAGATTCATATGCGTTGCCCGGCCACCAGTTCGAACGAGAACTGAGCGCGGCGGCCCATCCGATCCTCTACGCTGGTCGCATCGCAGGCTGCCTGCTAGTCTCTAGTACTGAGCCGCATTATTTCATTCAACCCTCACGCCTCCATCTTGTCGCCGATTACGCTCACTTGATCGCTCTGGCCCTCAGCCCGGAAGATTTCGTTCATGCCACCGATCTTGAATTGCGCATCATGCCTCCGCATGTCGAACAAAAAGAGGCGTTTAGCACGTTCCGCCAACGCATTATCTCTGCCAAGAGCCGACTCTATGGGAGCACAGAGAATACTGACGCGGAACAATATGTTTGGGAAGAACTGGAAGATCAATTACTTGCAAAACAACGACAAAAATACCAGCTCATTCATCAGAAACCTCAAACGTGATGCGTGACGACTTTCACCAGCCATTAAGCGATCATTGGACCCAAACAACGTTCGGCGGTGGCTCTCTTGAAAGCAGAGATGCAGCCTTACGGATGGGTTTTGAAAAAGCAGAACAAGGCACCTATAGCGATGCGCAGATTGATGACTATGGACAGCTCGCGCGTGCACACTTTCCCTGGCGTCCCCCGCTTCGTATGGAGGTAGAGGCACGTTCATCACTGCCTGCCGCAACGTCAGCCACAGTACAAGCAAACGCCGTTTTGCAAGGCACAGCAGGCTTTGGTTTCTGGAACTATCCCTTCTCTGTGCGCGGTGATATTTTGATGCTACCAGAGGCTGTGTGGTTTTTCTATGCCTCGCCGCCCTCCAATATGGCCCTGGTCCCAGGTATCCCTGGCTGGGGTTGGAAAGCTCAGGTAATACACAGTATGCGCCCCGGCGCACTTCTTTCAACACTCCCAATGGCGCTGAGTACCTCGCTAGCTCTGCTGACTGGCGAAACCAGGCCAGCCGCTCGCTGGATGCAACGTCTCACTGGCGCACACGAGGCCCGGCTGAACGTGGATCTAACCACTTGGCAGACCTACACTCTGGAATGGCGCACGCACGAAGTGCTCTTCCTGGTAAATGGCAAAGAAGTCTTGCGTGCGCCCAATCCGCCGACACGCTCGCTCGGCTTTGTGGCTTGGCTCGACAATCAATTCGCAGTCGCAACACCACGCGGCACGCTGCGTTTTGGAACGGTGAGCAGCGGGCCGCAATGGTTTGAGATGACAAAGCTGAGCATTACTCCGCTTTAGTCTTTGTTCCTGCCAGTTCCAAAACTTCATCGATCAGCCCATAGGTAACGGCTTCTTCAGCGCTCATGAAAAAGTCACGCTCGGTATCCCGCTTGATACGCTCCAGCGGCTGGCCAGTATGCTGCACTAAAAGGCCGTTCAAGACATCACGCGTGTGCAGGATCTCGCGTGCGTGGATATCGATGTCGGTAGCCTGCCCACCCAAACCACCCTGGATTAACGGCTGGTGCATGTGAATACGAGCATTAGGCAGGGCACGCCGCCGACCCTTATCACCAGCCATCAACAAGATGGTACCGAAGCTGGCCGCATAGCCCACACAGGTCGTACTCACTGGGCAGGAGAGATGGCGCATGGTGTCGTAGATTGCCAGTCCGGCACCAACCTCTCCGCCATGCGAGCTGATATAGAGGCTAATCTCACGTTCACTGCTCTCTGCAGACAGGAAAAGCAATTGAGCGACGATCAGACCAGCCATAGTCTCCTCGATCACACCATTAACCATAATGATACGTTCGCGTAACAGACGTGAATAGAGATCGTAGGCACGCTCACCACGCCCAGTGGTTTCAATAACTGTTGGGACAAGTAACGATGACATGATTCTGCTCCTTTCTGTTATTTCTCACGCACGAAGTAGTAATGGACACACAAGCTGCCCTCGGCCACACGCTGCTCCAGCGTACTGACCAGCAACCAGCCCTGCTTGCCCAGATCGTTGAGAGTTGCCTCATCGGGCAGTTGTGCCTCGCGGGTATCTACGCTCAAAACGTGATATTCCCAGTTCGGCAGGCTGGCAGGGATGCTTTCATAGACCATAGGCACATGTATACCTGGGAGGACATCCTTTTGTCCGGCTAACTCTTTCCAAGACGAGTTGGTCAATCGCATGGGATTCTTGCTCCTTACTTATGAGATGCAAAGCACTCAGATTGCTTGACCTCTGCTTGAAATATACCATGCTGATAGCGTATAATCATAGAGTAAATCTATGCTCTCAGCATAGGTACAGAGGGCGGGTATGCTCTCAGCATAGCAAAGGGAAACATAATGGATTTACAGGAAATCATGGGACGAGTGATCCGGCGCACACGGCAGGAGCGTCATCTGACCATTAAGGAGTTGGGCGAGAAGGCTGGACTTTCAGAAATCTACGTGGGCGAAATCGAACGCGGACAGAAATATCCCTCTTCACGCGTGCTGGAAAGCATTGCTCAAGCTCTGGATATGGATATCGCTGACCTGCTTGAACTTGTTGCCGAAGAGATTCGCTATGAACGCGAGCCGCAGCAGGTCAGCGCCATCGGCTTCACCCTACCCAATACGCCGGGACAGCCCCGGCGTCTGGTTGTTAGGAAGATAGTCAATATGCTGGATGAAGGGGATGTGGAGAGCGTGGCGAATTTCAGCGCCTTTTTGCTCTCCAAACAATCCAAGATCCAGTGACACCACCTCTGGAATTAACTAGAAGAAGCGGCGACGAGTTCGAGGTGCACGTACATAGCTGCCGCGCCGATAGTAACGCGATCCGTAGCTACGCACTCGGCGATAGGCAAAGGCGCTCCAGAGGGCAACCAGCACCGCAGCCGCAATAATCGAGGTAATGACTGGCACGCCATTCCAGATGGGTTCGCCACTAATTTGCCAGTGGAGCACATCCGTAACCAAGAGAATAGCGATAAATCCCAGGATAATCGCACCAATAATCCCCGCAGGTGCTCGCCTGCGTGCAAGAAGTTCGCCGACAAACCCGACAACTGCTGCAATGATTAACATAAGGACTAACGAGCCTAATGTAATTGTCATAGAAAAGACCTCCTTGTAGTAAACAATTGAACTCCGTACTCTCTACACGAAATGCCAGGGCTTTTTGTATACAAAGATCAGGTAGTTACCACAAACGTTGGCGGCTTTTCAGCATCTGCAATACCTACCTTGGTGTCGAGTTCAGACATAAACCTCTTACATTCACACGAAAATATGCCCTGCCTCCTCTAAAACCTCGCAGGTCCGCAGCAAATCGTGCTCTTTGACAAGCACATAGTCGGTATCGAAGGTAGAGATGGCGAAGATAGGTATGCCTGCATCAGCCAGGGGAGCCGTCAGCACGGCAAGAATCCCGGTCAGAGAAAAGTCCAGCGGCCCCGCAACTTTGAGAGCCGACCAGGGCCGCTCGCACAGAACATCAGCCGGAACGCTGGTCGCTGGGCAGACGATGGAAAGTTCATCAGCAGTATAAGTGATCGCGAGCAAGGTCCGGTCACGCCAAGCCCAGGACGGCACATCGGCATCTGGCGCGAGACGACAAACCGCGAAGGAGCCGGAAATCAGCGAAAGGTTCATCGACCCTATGCCTCCACGAAAACAGTATCTCCGGCCTGCAACGTCAACGGCTCCTCGCTCATAAACGTCGCGTAAAAGCCGCGTTGGCCCTGATCGAGAAACATGAGCGTCTCGCGCAAGATTTCAGCAGGCACAGGCAGCAACTCGTTGAGAGCAAAATAACTGAACTCTACACAGGGTGCGGCCACTCTCAAACGCTCTAAATAGACCCACTGGCTGCTCTCCTGAGATTGGATAGCGATACGTTCCCCCAAAGCCTCCAACTGAAACGCCTCGGCTATCTCGACCAGAATATTCTCGCCCGCACATCCATCTGTCAGGTGCGCACCGAACTTCTCGCGCATAGCTTGATAATGGCTGGTGAAACCCAGAGAGATGCCATTCACACTAGCATAGCGGCTAGCTGGATGGTCGGCGTTGTGCACATCGACAAGCTGCTCACCCGCAACTGTTACGCCAAGCACACCTCTGGGAGTGAGCAGCAATTTCTCAACGACCAGAATAGGTGCAGGATCATAGTAGCGCTGCGGCTTCTGGCCCTGCTTCAAGGCTGTACGTTGTATCTGAACCTGTTTGATCTGACCAATTTGACGCATAGATAACCTCTACTTATATGATTGTATCTTCACATATGATACCACATCCATTGTCTACATGCCTATATACTAATGAGCATGCGTGTATCGATACAAAGCCAAAGTCGGCCCGCTTGAAATGGAACGCAATTTCCAGTATACTATATAAAACAAAGCAGGTATCCCATGCCAAAGAGCATGTAACGTTATGTAAAGCTAAAAAATCTGTAGAGGAGAGAAGACATGAGCAAAATTATCGCGCAAAACGCACGGCTGCATTGTTCAGTTGAGCGTGCCTTCGCTATGTTCACACACAACGAGCAACTTCAGCGCTGGCTGACAAAAGGTGCTGATGTGGAACCAGTAGAGGGCGGCAGATACGAGTTGTTCTGGGATCTTGATAATCCTGAACACAATAGCACACTCGGCTGCAAGATCACCGCTATCGAGCCAAACGCGCTGCTAGCGTTTGAATGGAAAGCGCCAGAGCAGTTCTGCTTTATGAACGAGGCTGATCCCCTGACGCATGTGACGGTTTTCTTCGCGTCCTGCAACGAAGTTCTGACCCCTTGCACGGATATTTACCTGCTCCATACAGGCTGGCGCAAAGATTGGGAGAAGGCGCGTGTGTACTCTGCACGCGCCTGGGAGAATAGTTTTGTGGAACTGGAAACGCTGATTAACGGCTAAGAGATAACCTCACCACTTAGCTTGACGCGTCTCACAAGCAAGCGTTATACTCTGTGTATGAAACGAACGTGTCTCTTTTCGGTACTGGTGGTCCTGTTGGCCGTGCTGCTAGCGGCGTGCGGGCCGGGCAGTTTGGGCAACGAGGGCATTGCCTTTGTGCGCGATGGCAAGCTATGGACTATTGATCCCAATGGGGCCAATGCCTTTGTGGCCGTCGCGCAAAGCACACCAGTATTGGGTTATGGACTCTCGCCCAATCACCAGATCTTTGTCTTTCGCGCCCTGGATGGTGATTTTGCTAAAACCTCGGCTGGCCGGAACCTCGTTATCAATCCTCTCACTGGCCTGGCTGGTGACATGCCGAGTTCGCTCAGTACAGTCGGGATCGATGGTGGCTCACCGATCCCCATTATCCTCTCAGACCCCCATCTCGCTCGTAGTAACGCTTGGTGGAGTCCGAACGGCACCCATCTGCTCTATCGCGAAGGTGCCGACCCGAATCTTGCTTCGCCAGACCTTGTAAAATGGTGGATTTCACAAGACGATCAGCCTGTGGGTATCGCACGCAAACTTCTCCCAAATAGCTATTCCATACTCTCGCTCAATTCTGCTAGCCTTCTGGCTGTAGGAAATTCTGAGCAGGGCATCTTTACAGCGAAGCTGGATGGCACGAACTTTACTTTTATCCAACGCGCCGCACTGCCGGGTCATCCCCTTCCGGCCAGTCTGGAGCGTCTCCTTTGGCAACCGGCTCACCAAAATCCGGCCTTACTCTTCGCCCTGTCACCAGCGACACAGAGCAACGGCCCTACGCAATTTCTCTTGGTTCTGCACGAGGCCAATGGGCAGACACGTACGCTCACAAGCTGCACATGCCGCCAGTTCGCGTGGTCGCCGGATGGCAACCGCATCCTCTACAGCACAGATCAGGGCTACTCGGTGCTGAATATTGCAGATAATACAACCTTTCACTTCACAGCCGAGCACGAAGCAGTCCCCTACTGGTCGCCCGACAGTCGCGCCCTACTGCTCGACGGTCTACACACACTCACACTGGTAAGCATGAAGAACCAGCAAGCCCAGGTATTACTGAGCGATGGGAATGCACCAGTTCTCACAGACAACCCGCTACCTAGCAACACGACTTTTCTGCAACCAGTAGCCAATAGCCTATGGAACGTCGATAGCCAGCGTGTGGTGTTGATAACGCGTGGACGCACACAATGGCAAGGGCAGCAATTGAGTTCGAGCAATGGGCTGTATATGGTCAGCCTGAACGGGCAGGACGCGTCGCAGGGAATACCTGCACTGGTGGATAGTAACGGACATGATACGCAACCTGGTTGGAGCTATGAAGATCCGAATACATCGTTTTTGTTTTGAGAACGCAGAGGTTACATGAACCGCCCTCATAAGAGAGGGAGAAAAATGAAAAAAAGAACATGCACTCAGACACGCAAAACAATCAGCAGAGGAAAATAGTGAGCCAAGTCGCGCTCCAACTGTATACGGTGCGCGATGAAACACAACAGGATTTTGCCGGAACCCTGCGACGGGTGGCCGAGATGGGCTACGCGGGCGTCGAATTTGCGGGCTATGGCGAGCTTTCCGTACCAGCCATGCTTTCGCTGCTGGCCGAGACGGGTTTGCAGGTCGCAGGCACCCACGTGGGCCTTGGTGAGTTAAGCGCAGAACGTCTGGATGCTTCTATCGACTACGCTCAGGCCATTGGCTGTTCCACGATCATCTTGCCCTGGCTCGCGCCTGAATTTCACACATTGGAAGGTCTCCAACACCTCGCGCCTCGCCTGAACGCTATTGGGCAGCGTTGCCGTGACGCTGGCCTCACCTTCGGCTATCACAATCACGCGTTTGAGTTTACGCAACTCGCTGGCGGAACCTGGTTCGACCACTTCCTAACTAACACCGACCCTACGTTGGTCAGGCTCGAAGTCGATGTCTACTGGGCCGCCTTCGCGGGTCATGATCCGCTAACGCTCTTGCAACGCCTGGGGCAACGGGTGGTGCTGCTCCATATGAAGGATATGGCCGCCGATTCCGCGATGACCGAAGTCGGCCAGGGCATCCTTGATATGCAGGCAATCACCAGCTTTGCGCAACAGCAGCAGGTCTGGCCGATTATTGAACACGATCATCCCACACTGCCCTCGTTGGAGAGTGCTCGCATCTCCTTGGAGTATTTTCAAGCGGTTCGCTGACCTGTCAGACAGGTTATGAGAGAACAATAGAAGCACAATAAGCAAAGGAAGCGAACATAGAGCATGGCTACACCAACCGCGATAGGGATCATCGGCTGTGGGAATATCAGTTCCACCTATCTCCAGGCTCCACGCCTGTTTAGCAATTTGCGCATCGCAGCCTGCGCGGACATCGATGTACAACGTGCACAGACTCAGGCTGCCAAATTTGGCGTCCCCAAAGCCTGTAGCGTAGCAACATTGCTGGCCGACCCAGAGATTGAAGTCGTCGTCAATCTGACCATCCCCGCCGTCCACGCGCAGATCTCGCTAGCAGCCCTGGAAGCGGGTAAATCGGTATACGGCGAAAAGCCACTGGCGACTATGCGTGCAGACGGGGCAGCGATCCTAGAGGCTGCACGCGCTCGTGACCTATGGGTGGGTTGTGCACCCGACACCTTTCTCGGCGGCGGAATGCAAACCTGTATCAAACTGATCAACGACGGAGCCATCGGCACACCCATCGCGGCCACGACTTTTATGGTAGGACACGGCATGGAAAACTGGCATCCCGATCCCTATTTTTTCTATCAGCCGGGCGCGGGACCGCTGTTTGATATGGGACCGTATTATCTCACCGCACTGATCGCGATGATCGGCCCAATCAAGCGCATTACATCCTCCGCCCGGATCACCTTTCCCGAACGCACCGTGACCAGCCAACCCAAGGCTGGCACCAAAATTCCCGTGAATACGCCAACGCACGTCACAGGCACGATGGATTTTGCTAACGGTGCCATTGGTACGCTCATTATGAGCTTCGATGTGTGGTCGCATCATCTGCCGCGCATCGAAGTCTATGGCACTGAAGGCTCGCTCAGTGTGCCCGATCCCAACACCTTTGGCGGACCGGTCTCCCTGCACCGTGCTGGGGAAAAGGGCTGGCAGGAGATCCCGCTGACACACGGTTATACCGAGAATAGTCGTGGGTTGGGCCTAGCGGATATGGTCAACGCCATGAGTGAGAAGCGCCAGCATCGTGCCAACGGTGCACTCGCCTATCACGTACTGGACACAATCGAAGCCTTCTTGCAATCATCGAACGAAGGTCAACACATCATTTTGAGCAGTTCGTGTGAGCGGCCAGCAGCGTTCGAGCCAGGCACGCAGAACTGGGACTAAAAAAGGGAACAGAACATATGTTACAGATAAAAGGACCAGCCCTATTCCTCGCGCAATTCGCGCAGGATGTTCCTCCATACGATACACTGGAACATATCACCGCCTGGGCCAAAGACCAGGGCTTTATCGGCGTGCAGATTCCCACTTCGGATAGCCGCCTGATCGATATCGAGAAAGCCGCCGAGTCGCAGCAGTATTGTGACGACCTGAAGGGGCGTTGCAATGGACTGGTCATCACCGAATTGGCTACTCACCTGATCGGCCAACTTGTCGCAGTCCACCCAGCTTACGATACGCAGTTCGACAACTTTGCCCCCGCGCATCTCCACGGACACCCTAAAGAGCGCACCGAGTGGGCCGTCAACAGCATGATTCAGGCTATCAAAGCCTCGCACAACCTTGGCCTGAACGTCATGCCAACCTTTTCTGGCGCGTTGCTCTGGCCGACTATGTATCCCTGGCCCCAGCGTCCAGCGGGTCTGGTAGACTTGGGTTTCCGCGAGCTGGCTAAACGCTGGCAGCCTATTCTGAACGTGGCCGACGAGTATGGCGTTGACCTGGCCTACGAGATCCATCCTGGCGAAGATCTACATGACGGCATCACCTTCGAGCGTTTTCTTGCAGCGACAGGCAATCATCCACGCGTGCGCATTTTATATGATCCTTCGCATTTTGTGCTACAATGTCTGGATTATATTGGTTATTTGGATGTCTATAAAGACTACATCAAAGCCTTTCACGTCAAAGATGCCGAATATCATCCCTCACCTCGCTCAGGCGTGTATGGCGGCTATCAGGATTGGCTGGACCGGCCTGGACGTTTCCGCAGCACAGGCGATGGTCAGGTCGATTTCACCCGCGTCTTCTCCAAATTGACACAGAACGGCTTCACTGGCTGGGCCGTGCTTGAATGGGAATGCTGCCTCAAAGATTCGGTGCAGGGTGCACGCGAGGGTGCAGCCTTCATCAAGAGTATGCTGATCGATACGCCCACACACGCCTTCGACGATTTCGCAGGCGGCGCACAGGACGAGCAGGCCAACTATCGCATTCTGGGGTTGTAGCATGAAACAAGATATCCAGCAGAGAAGGCTGCGTGCGGGTATCGTTGGCGGCGGCCAGGGTTCGTTTATTGGCGCGATGCATCGCATCGCCTCCGAACTCGACGGACAGGCTGAGGTCGTTGCTGGTGCGATGTCATCTGACCCGCAACGCGCCGCCGCGTCCGCACAAGCGTGGTTTCTCAAGCGTTCGTATACCAGCTACGAGGAGATGGCTAGGGTTGAGGCTAGCTTGACCGATGGTATCGATTTCGTCATGATTACCACGCCCAACCACCTGCACTATCCAGTTGCGTGCGCCTTCCTGGCACATGGCATCCACGTCGTGTGCGACAAACCCATGACCCTCACTCTGACCGAAGCACAAGCACTGGTCGCGCTGGTCGCGCAAAAGCAGATCGTTTTCGCACTCACGCACAACTACACCGGCTATCCCGCAGTGCGCCAAGCGCGTCACCTGGTCCAGCAAGGCCAGCTTGGCACAATCCGCAAAGTGCTGGTCGAATACATGCAGGATTGGCTGATGGAGCCACAGGAGCAAGGCGGCAACAAGCAGGCTGAGTGGCGCACTGATCCCGCGCGAGCAGGCATTGCAGGCTGTATCGGCGATATCGGTACGCACGGCGAAAACCTGTTGGAGTATATCAGCGGGCTAAAGATCGCCTCAGTCTGCGCGGACCTGACCACCTTCGTTGAGGGTCGCCAGCTTGATGACGACGCGAACATTTTGCTGCGCCTGGAGAACGGCGGCAAGGGTGTGCTTACCTGCTCGCAAATCGCAGCAGGCGAAGAGAACGCGCTCAGCATCCGCATCTACGGCAGCAAAGCCGGATTGGAATGGCACCAGATGGAGCCGAATACGCTCATCCTCAAGTGCCCCGGCCAGCCGCAGCAGATCCTACGCACCGGCCACGGTTACATGAGCGATGCATCCAGCAGCGTCACGCGTACCCCGCCTGGCCATCCAGAGGGCTATCTCGAAGCCTTCGCTAATCTCTACAAGCTGGTCATCGCCGACATCCGCTGTGTCGAGTCGGGCGAGTCGCCGCAGGGTGGCTATCCCACTATCTACGACGGATTACGCAGTATGCGTTTTATTGCGCGTGTAGTCGAAAGCTCGCAGCAAGGCGCGGTCTGGGTGGATATCTGATGCTGAACAGAACGTACAGAAGGTTATTATAGAGAGGATAGCATGAGAATCGTCTGTACATTCTACTCACATGATCTGAGCATTACAAGTGCGGAAGTACGCTCTCGGCAAAAACGCGCAGTCCATCGAGATCGTCGAGATCAAACCACTGCAGCATCAGTTCGTCCACGCCAGCCTGCTTATAAGCCGCGATCTGTGTAACAATCTGCTCAGCGTTACCTATAAGAGCGCGACCCGTGCTAGCGATCTGCGTCACTGTCTGTTCAAACGGAAGGTGCGCCAGTTCAGGATCGTTATGACGCCTGGGCATGCGACGGTCCAGTTCAGCCTCATCACGGGCAAAAAAGAGGGTAAGCATCAACGTGCGCCGCACTTCCTCAGGCTGGCGTCCAGCGGCGTGCAGCAGCGTATCCAGTTGGATACAGTGCTCGCGGAAGGCATCAGGCGTTAGGGCGATAGCGTTCCAAATCGTGGCATAGCGGGCGACCAGGGGTAATGTACGTTTCATGCCATTGCCGCCGATCAGAATAGGCGGGCCACCGGATCGCTGTGGGCGCGGCAGCAGGGTCGCGCTATCCAATTGGAAGAAGCGCCCTGAGTATGAGACGGGATCAGAACTGTGCAGCAACCTTGTGATAACCTCCAGCCCTTCCTCAAAGCGTGCCATACGAGTAGGTATACTTCCTAGCTCATAGCCAAAGAGCGTATGCTCGCGCTCTTGCCAGCCTGCTCCGAGGCCAAGCAGCATGCGCCCTCCACTAAGATCATCGAGCGCTGCCGCTTGCCTAGCCAGGAGAGATGGATGGCGAAATGAGATTGGAGCGACAAGCGAACCAAAGTGGATGCGCTGGGTGTGACTGGCGAGATAGGCCAACGAGACGATCATCTCCAGCGAATCTTTGTCAGGGGGACGAGCATTGGTAAAGTGATCGGAACGAAAGAGACCAGCGAAACCGAGGGCTTCCACTTCCACAACCAATGGTTTCCAATGGGGCCAAGTCAGGCCATTCTGCCCCTCAATCATCAGCGAAATGTCTACCATAGGTTGATTGCTCCTTCTACTGTTTTGCTACTTTTATCGTACCGCATCTTTTTAGCAAATTACTCCGCTATGCCGAACAGGTTCAGATCACCCAGGTGGAGGAATTTCTTCAGACAATACCTGTATGAGCAATTTTGGCGCGTATAACCTCGGACACTCCGTAAGAAGCTGACCCCGCCATTCTACTCCAAAATCTTTGCACACTATCACGAGAAATGTTGCTGGCCGCTCAGATAGTCTTTGACGATAGTTTCGTTATCAAAAGCCATCTTCCCAAAAACGTCAGTCGGCACACCCCAAAAAGGGCGCCCTTCGCGTGAGGCCCGCAGCGAACCGTCAAGCACAATCCCCTTATAGACAATCGCAACCGCCCGGAAACGTGGATCACGTTCGTGTGAGGAATAGACACCCACCAAACCCGTAATTTGCGCCGTATAGCCAGTCTCTTCGTATGCCTCACGTAAGATGCAATGCTCGATGGTCTCTTTATAGCGTACAATGCCGCCAGGTAAGGCATATCCCAGACCATCAGCACGCTCGACGAACAGTACTTTGCCGTCTTGCTCCAGGATAATTCCCGTACCGAGCAGGGGAGAAATCTGTCCAAGCGTAAGTAGCGCAATCAGCCGAAAAATAATTCCAGCAAGCCAACCTTTGAGTTTCTCTTTCATGCGCCTTCATTCTCACTCTCTACCTGTTTTTCTGGTTTTACTAGCTCCTGCTCATCATGTAGCGCAGATGCGATCTTGGTGGCTAGAGCATGAAACGCCAGAGATGGAGGAGATAATGGCTGGCTGACGACGAT
Source organism: Ktedonobacteraceae bacterium (assembly GCA_039923935.1). Taxonomy (GTDB): domain Bacteria; phylum Chloroflexota; class Ktedonobacteria; order Ktedonobacterales; family Ktedonobacteraceae; genus Paraktedonobacter. The sequence goes on from JBDTBU010000005.1 coordinate 13,826, forward strand.
AGGTTGGCCCGCGTCTCCACTGGCGGCTGTTGGGGGATGAAGAGGAATAGCGCTCAGCACAGGCAACTGATCCAGCGCCTCACGCATTTCCTGGCCGGTTGGAAAAATCTCCACGACTTCACCGCAATGTGGACAAACAAAGCCGCTCATATTTTTGACGAGACCGAGCACACGCACATGAGCCATGCGAAACATAGCCAGCGCCCTGGCAGTATCGATACGTGCTACATCCTGTGGCGTCGTCACGAGCAGCGCACCATCCAGCGCCAGTTCGCGTACCAGTGTCGCTTGCGGCTCGCCATTACCCGGTGGCAGATCGACAATCAGATAATCCAGCGGCCCCCAGTTGACCGCGTAAAGCAATTGGCGAATCAGCAGCCCTTGCACATCGGGCATAGGCGCAACTGCCTGCTCCTCGCCAATAAAAAAGCCCACCGACATCACCTTGATGCCATAACGTACAACAGGCTGAAGCATCTGCTCAGGAGACAGCTTTTGGCGAGACGCCAATGGCAGCGTGCCCCGCCAGCCGTGAGTCTCGCCGCGTTTGCGAATTCCCAGCATCAGGGGCACACTGGGACCATACGTATCACCATCGAGCAGCCCAACAGCCGCTCCCTGCTTAGCCAGAGCCACAGCAAGGTTCACGCTGACCGTCGATTTGCCCACGCCGCCTTTGCCGCTTCCTACTACAATCAGATTTTTGACCTGATCTATACGCGTGTGCTGCATACATTGCTCCTGACGTGTATTTTTCGGTGCGTGTGAATACACATCATTATAGCCTCAGATACGCCATTTGACAAGCAAGCAAGCGAAGCAAAAAGAAGTACCACACACGAGGCTAGACCCGTGCAGAGGAGGCTTCATCGTCTACTTTGACTTTCTGACCTATTTTGCGCTCGTTGCCAGCAAGCAAACGCCCAATGTTATCATGATGGAACAGGATCACCAAGCCAGGCCCAACAAGTAAATAGAGCATGGTTGGCAGGTTGATAGCAGCGAAAAAGGACGGAGTAGCTCGCCCCATTGTATACCAAAGCACACCACAAATCATTGCTGTGGCAGCCCCCACGACAGAGCCAAGAGAGACATAGCGCCAGACCGCCATAGTAATACTTGTCGTAATAGCTGCAATTACAAATGTTAACGGGGAAAGCAGCAATATCACACCCGCGCCAGTCAGCACACTGCGCCCACCTTTAAAGCCAATAAAGAGCGGAAAACAATGGCCGAGCAGGGCCGCAAGACCCGCAATAGCCGGTCCCCAACCGCTCATATACAATGTGGGAATCAACAGGGCCAACAGCGTCGGCAGTAGACCTTTCGAGAGATCAAAAAGAAAAACGATCAACGCTGGCACGTTGCCCAGAGTGCGCTGGACGTTTGTCGCGCCGATTTTATGGCTGCCATACGCACGAATATCAAAATCTTTTCCGCGTAACAGCTTGCCCATCCAATAGCCAGCGGGGATTGAACCCCAAAGATACCCAATAAGTGCGACCACTACCAATTGCAATACAATACCAGGCATGACTGCCTCCTCTTGCTTTTAGATTGAGATGAGCCATCCCACTTACCCCTTCACCACGTCCCTATTATAGAGGCATTCAAGCGAAAAGACTAGCGGCCATTTTTCGGCATGCAAAGGTTTTTGAGATGCGTGCTATACTGGATGATAGTGTTGTTCTATTCTATATCTGAGAAGAGAAGCCTGCAAGGGAGGTTAAGCTAGCAGAAATCTCTGTATATATCTAACCTGGATATGATGCTGTTGGGTTTGTAGTTGGAATTGGAGGTGGTTTACATGCATCCAGGACGCTCAACCGATTTGAGTTATACCTATTTTCGGCAGGTGCTAAACGCGGTCAGAGGTCATTTTACCGCGCATTTGCTGGGTAACGCGCCCGATATTCTCCAGAATAGTGATTCCCCTGCGCTCTTTTTGCGCCATGATATCAAAGTCTCGCTCAAACGGGCAGTACAGATGGCGGAAATTGAACATGAATATGGCTTGCCCGCAACCTATATGGTGCGAGCAGATTCCCCGCTCTATTCGCTAAACGAGCGCAATGCCCGTATTCAACTCGTAGAATTGCTCCAGCTAGGTCATGAGGTGGGCTTGCACTTCGATCTGACCAACGCTGCACGCCAAAATCAGTCCTTCGCGGCAATAGTTGAGAACCAATTGCGCCCAGCTTGCGCACGCATTGAGCAGATTATTTGCCGACCAGTTCACGCCTTTTCGCTGTATCGTCCCATTCCCCTCCTCTTGAATGGGCCGATGTTGGTCGATGGGCGCGTCAATGCCGACGCACAAAAATTGCGCCAATGGTTGCTGATGGACATAGGGGGCACTTGGCGTCATGGCGATCTTCTTTCGCGTATCGCGCAACCGGGCGGCCCGGTCTTACAACTGCTGCTTCACCCGCTTTGGTGGGGTCAGAAACATCTGCCCACGCCAGAACGTCTGCAAGAATTTTTTGAGTCCGCGACCCGCGATGCTTCGGCCCGCGAGGCGGCTCTCTTCGATATTAATCTCGCCAAAGCTGTCCCAGCGGCACGTCGCCTGGGTATCCACGCTCTTATAGGCGAAAGGTGTAGAGTATGACAGAAACATATTCCAACAGTCTCTCCGCGCTCCAAGAGCGAAACCAAGTACAGAAACACACGGCCAGCAATGCCACCGATCTCTCGACTTGGGTCATGGATCACTTGGGACTCCAGATAGGGCACAATGTCCTCGATATCGGCGGTGGCAACGGACCACAGGCACTCCCCCTGGCTCAGATAGTGGGGTATAGTGGTCATGTTCTCTCGATAGATCGCTCGTACGAGACGCTGCACACGCTTGGACAACGTAGCCAGGAACTTGGATTGGAAACACGTATTCGTTTGCTGCAAGTCAATCTGGATGATCTAGCAGGCCATTTGCGCGAGGATGATTTTGACCGTGCTCTAGCATCGCGTGCGCTCTATCGCACGAAGCAGCCGCTCTCAGTCTTCAAAGCCATTCACCAATCGCTCAAACCGGGAGGCACGTTCTTTTTCTATGGACCATCCAGGAACAATAACGTGGAGATCAAGCGTTTCCATATTGCCCTGCACGACGGAATGGTCCTGCCGGAAAGCAAAGAGCTGACATTTCTGGAAGAAGTTGGCCTGCCCGTAGCGCGTGAGTGTTTCGCGCAGGTAGAGATTGTGAAGTTTGAACAGCCCTTGCTCTTCGATTCGCCTGAAGCACTCTATGCCTGTTGGAGCACCAGCAAACTCTACTCTGAGGAGATGGACATCCCCTGCCGCCGCGCTGCTGTCCGTTACTTTGAGTCGAATACAGTCTTCGAGACAGTGAAACGGGTGGTGGGAATTAAAGCTATAAAATAGAGCATGAATAATCAGGACATACCCCAACTGACGCAGGAACAATGCTGTTCTGGTCAGTTGGAGTATGTCCTGATTGATAGTTGGCAACAAGATGTCACATAGCAAACCACTGCAAGATTTTATCTGCACTTTCTCTCACCTCGCTACTCTCATCCTGAAGCGCCTGAAAAACGGGTTGGCGCATTTTCTCGCTGGCTTCTGATGAAAAATCATCTCCTTTCCCCGTGCAAAGCGCCCAGAGTGCCTCAATGGACCACTCACGCACGTCTGAATCTTTGTCCTGAAGGGCGATGAGAAGCGCTTCTGTAGCGCGTTCATCTTTCAGCCAAATGAGCATCTCAGCAGCATCGCTGCGAACAGAAGCCTGCTCATTCTGCAATGCCTGAATCAACGTATGTACTGCTCGCGGATCTTCCCAGTGTCCCAGACCTTGGGCGGCAAATGACCGTACAGTCATATTCTTGTCAGTCAAAAAGAGGGTGAGAAGAGGTTCTAACGTCCGCTCATCCTTCAGATACCCTAATGCCTCCACTACCTGTTTACGCACTTCATCATCTTCATCCTGGATCACACCCAGAAGCGGCTCGACTGCACGTTCGTCACCCCATTGACCTAACGCCTGTGCAGCAGTTGCTCGTACGTTGCTATCTGGATCGTGTAGGATTTGGATCAAAGAACCCTGGACCTGCTCTCTGTGGGCGCACACAAACCATTGTGTATCGTTGCTCTCGCTCAAACTGGAAAGCGCTAATGTTGCGTATTGGCGTACTTCGTTTTGTTTGTCATGTAAGAGGGCAAGCAAGGGTGCAAGTACACGCTCATCTACTGTATCTCCTAAAACAATTGCCGCTACCTCGCGTTCAGTAGATGTCTCTGCATTTTTGAGATGGGCAATCCACCTGACAATCCTTTCCTCACATGTGGATGGATACTCAAGCTCCTGGAGCGTTTCTTGCATCACCTGCCCGGTCTGTGGATCAATCTCTTGTGCCAGTGCTTTCCGTAGCGGTTCCTTAGCCTCCTGAGCTTGAAGATACTTGAGGCTTCTGGTTGCCCGACTACGCGAGAAAGCATCAACCGATGACAGAGCCTCTATCAGAAGAGGGATCGCTGGTGAATACTGACATGCTGCCATAACTGAAACCAGCCATAGACGCTGACTGGGATCTTCTTCTGCGTGATACAAAGCGAGCAATGCGGGTCCAGCCACCGAATCACCGATATGTCCAAGGGCATCTATAGCCTCGCCGCACACACGGTCATCGGGATCGACCAGGGCTTCGATGAGGGCTGGTACAGCCGGTTTCATCTCCGACAATGTCCCCTTAAAATACTCGACTCTCGACCGCAAATTGAGCAGGTAGCAGATCAGATGGCGTGTAAAAGGGTTCGTACTCGTCTGCAACGCTGCAACAATGTCCGAAACTGCTGCCTCGTTTCGTATCTGATAGACAAAGGACCACCGATTTTTTGTCGGTTTCTCTAACAGATAAATAATCTCTGCCGCATTCATAGACATTTGATCTCCTCAGTTGCTCTTGCTATCCAGATTGCTTTTCAACCTGAAACAATCCCTTGCACCTGCTTAGAGAGTTTACCATAAAACACGCTTAAACCCCACGCAACGCATTGGTTTTAAGCATGTGGAAATATCTGACAGAAGCAAAATTCAACATTATGTCAATAACATAAACAGACACGCTAACGTTTTTTAGCTCTAGAGTGTCTGTTTATGTTTACAGATTATGGCAGCGAAATTACTACCTCTACCCTATAATAAAAGCAGCTCATACAAACGCCACTCAGGATCAAATTGAAACGCTGCTAGCGGCTTGTTTCCTGAAACACCGCCGTACCTGAGCACGCGTGAGTTTTTGCCATCGACGAGAAACCAACAATCGTGACGTTCGCTATATTGGGCGTCTTGCACCCAGTCCGTCTCAGCCTGGACCTCTAGCAACACACGCCCACGCTCGTTCTCCAGACTGACCATCAGCGCACGACCATGACCTGTATCGGCGACGGTGAAGTGTTGCGCGTCCAGCACACGTACAGCGTGCGGATGGTCAAGTCCCGCTAGCACGGGCTGCCAGGCTCCGCTAGCACGATCAATCACAATAACCATGCCCTGATGAAAGAGTGTCGCCAGAATGCGCCCATCCGGCAACTCTGCCGCAGAATTGACGTGCGTGGTCTGTTCCAGCGTCCCGTATTTGATTCCACGATGGTCTGCGTCCTTCTCCAATGCACGCGGCTCGCCAGTCGGGGTCAGTTCAAAGCCGTGCTCAACGGCCCACCAATCCCAGAGCAACTGGCCCTGCTCGTCAAACTCTGCCAACACATCCACGCCGCTACTAGCTACCAGATAACCACGGTGCGTACGCGCAAGCGAGTGCAGCACATTAAAAGATGACAGGCTGACAACATCCTCCTTGGTAGCAGAAAGGTCAGGCGACACCTCATGAATGGTTGAAGCAGCAGCCACGAAGATGCCCTGTGCGGAACGGATCATCCCAGCAGGTGAGAGCAATTCAAGCGCACGCTGCGGCTGCCCGTTCTCGTCGAGTAAACACAGCAGGCCGATCTTGCCCCCATTAGGCTTCTGAAAACTGCCCAGGACCGTCACCGGGCAAGCGATCTCCTCGCGAGACTTCTCCCAATGGTGTTTTAAAAGCGAGTGCTGCGTTGAAATGCAGCTAAGAAGCATGTTCATACCCTAGATTATCCTTCTACTGCCTGCAAACGCTCGTGTGGCGCGAACCAGGAGAGAGCAGCACTGAGATCGACGACATGACCAATCACCACCACAGCCGGAGAGTGCAGGCCAGCCGCCACCATCCGTTCAGTGATATCCGCGAGTGTGCCTGTAACCTGACGCTGGTGAACAGTTGTACCCTGCTCGATCACGGCGGCGGGCATCTCGGCAGCCATACCACCACTCAGTAAGCGCTGGCAAATGGCTGGCAATGTAGCCACACCCATCAAGATCACTAATGTCCCATCGATTTTTGCCAGGGAAGCCCAATCGACCAGCGATGATGCACGCTCTGGCTGTTCGTGGCCGGTGACAATTGTTAGCACGCCAGACTGGCCGCGCTGTGTGACCGGGATACCAGCGTAGGCCGGCACAGCGATGGCCGAGCTAATACCTGGCACGATCTCGAACGCAATCCCCGCCTCAGCCAGTGCCAACGCTTCTTCACCGCCGCGCCCAAACACACAGGGATCGCCGCCCTTCAAGCGCACGACATTGCGCCCCAAGCGGGCCTGCTCGATCAGCAACGCATTAATCTCCTCCTGACGTAGAGAACAATGACCGGCCTGCTTGCCCACAAAGATCAGTTTAGCATGGGTTGATGCCTCGTCTAGCAGTTCAGGATTAGCTAAGCGATCATAGACCACAACATCCGCAGCACGCAAGCAGCGTAGACCCTTCACCGTAATCAGTTCAGGGTCGCCTGGACCTGCTCCTACCAGATACACCCGGCCACGAGCGCCTGCTTCCCTAACGTAGATAGGAAGTTCTGGCCCAGTCTGCCACGTCTCCAAATCTCTCTCCGCTAGATTATGCTCCGTGCGTGACATAGCCTTGCTCCTCTCCAAATGCACGTTCCAACTCGCTCGCCGAGACAGTGACGCCATAGGTGTGTAACAACGCCGTGGTTGCCTCCAAAGCTTGGGTGATCTCTCCCTCGCCTAGCAGTGTGAGGATGGATGAGTTCATGAAATCCTGAAAAAAGGTATCTCGCGTGGCGTAAGAGACTCCTTGTTGGCGCAAGTAGGTTCGGGCTAGGGCGGCTAAATCGATGTACGCGCCGTATGCTTGCGGGAAAAACGCTT
>JBDTBU010000006.1:0-9810 GCA_039923935.1 Ktedonobacteraceae bacterium
AGCAAAAACAAGAAGCGAGCCAAATGGCTCGCTCATTTGTAGATAACTGGGAATGTGTCTATCTAGGCGTCACGATAGCGGCAAAGCCACCCCACCATTGCATAAACTGGTTGCGCGAGATTTCGTGACGGTTCCAGGTCGAGCTATCGGCTAGATAGACATGATTGGCGTCTCCGCCAGTCACGACCACAATGTGACCATCGGTGTAGCGAGCCGGCGGCCAACCTACGATCACCGGATGGCCCGCGTTGGCATTGTGAATCACCTGATTATATGTCCAGTTATCGCCCCATTGCGTAGCAAAACCAAATTTTGCTGCGGTACGAGCTATACCAATATCTTCTAGCAAACCAAGTTCTGGGGTGATCTCGCCAATCTCAGACTCAACTTTGAGCACGTTGGTGACGCGGTAGTGGTGCCCATAGGAATTGATAACTTCTGTCAACGCAGTAGTTGAGCAGGCGGAATACCCCCAAAGATTGAATTCGTCCTGGGACGCATATTCGTCGGGATTAAGCTGGGAGAGACGCACCAAAGATTTGGAGGCATTGATATCCGGTGCCTGCTGTTGTGCGGGTACTTGCTGCTGTGCAGGCGACTGCTGCTGTGCAGGTGCTTGCTGTCCGGCATTATGCATCGCTGAGGAGGCTAATTGGGATGAGTTGCCTGTGTTGATGGTATTGAGCGTCTGGTGGGCTAGGCTACTCTGGGCGATAAGCGCAATGAGCACCAATGCAACCAACCCTGACCCGATCAGTGAAGCCGTGCGATAACGAGAATTCTTGAGCTTGGTGAGAGCGTTTTGTGCGTTGTGCTGTGTCGTGCACCAATCTGCCATCGCCTTAGAAATTGGATGCTGCGCGGTCTGCTGCTTGGCAAACGTATACCAACCTGTCATCGTCCTAGCAATTGGATGTTGCGTAGTTTCCAGCGTGGTAAGCGCGTGCCAAGCGGGTCTCGATAGTGTTGTGGGTAGAGTGAAGCCCAGATGAAGGGTCGGCACATTTTCCACAAAATGGCGATGGTCGCTGTACTGCTTGTCCGTTTGTACAGCAAAAGATCCTTGCACGAGCCTCGTTTCTTCCATTGAACAAGCGGCATACGGCGATGTGTAGCTGAATGCTTTTATGGCTATAGGAAAATCAACGGGGAGTGAGAGGTGCGCGGGCCTCGGCTCTACCGTTGGAAAAGGGGACGGAGGCGCTGTATGTTCAAGCCTGTATTTTTTAAATGGGGAGTGCGCAGGTGAGGACGCCTGCTCAAACTTCTCTTTCGCTGTTTGAAAAGAGGCCGAAAGAGGCGCGTTATATGGAGTCGTTGCTCTATGCCCGCCATTCTGGGAGCGCATCTCGCTCTGTGAAGAAGCACTCGTACACATTTTTTGGTGCTGATCCTGGTAAAGCATACGAGCATGGTACTGGGCAGTGAAAAGGATGTCAGACGACTTCTGCCGCAACTTCTGCTGGGAAGGTTTAGATAACATTGGGCGACCTTTATAGAAAGGCTAGAACCTCCGCGTTTTGCAGACTGGGAAGAAATAGCCAGATAGTGTAGCGCAATACCGAAGCATCATGACTCAACCTGATGCGTTCTGATACGTCGAGTATACTGCACAGATTATGGGGAAGACGAGGTTTGCCCAGAAAATAGTCAGATAGTACTGGATTTTGGTGAAGGTTTTTGCACAAATATGAGCGCAGCAGTTGCCACGCTCATATTTGTGCTGTAATAAAAATCTAAAAGTTTCCCAATGCTCCCTGTCACATCACGATCAGACCTCGCTCTTGCAATTCGCTGAGCATCAGTTCTACATCCATAACTGACTTGCCTGTGGTACGCGCTATATCACCTACGCTACGCTGTCCATCAATCAGGAAATAGATCAAGCGTTGGCGGCGGGTCAGGGAAAATGAAAGAGCATTTTGCGCGTGAGCAGCTTTTTGTGGCACCAACCAGGTCATATTTGACACTGATGGTGGTGTGCGCGGAGCAACCGCAGCAGTGTGTTCCTCCACAAGATTCCATCTCGGCCCTTGAGATGGAGGTGCGAACATTGGATTAACTGGAGCACTTGCGCGTCCCGCCCTGACGCCTGAAACAATATTGACGGACGGACTGGGTATTTCTGTGGAAAAAGCAAAATAAATGTTGCGCCAGCCGAGCAGGTAATGCAACGCCTCGTTGCCAGTCAGCGAGCCAACATGTGCAGAGATCGGCTCTCCGGCTTGAAGATAGATCTCTCCTTCTTCCAGATAGCCACCTTGGGAATATTCCACGCGCAACATACCATTGCGACGTTGCAAATGAGCTACTTCTAAGAGATCACTAATACTCTCAGCCGCAATATCCCTACCTTTTGTCATCAGTGTTTGCGCGAGTAAAAACCCCTGGTTTTCGTCTCTTATTCTGATTGTGACAAACAACGAAAGCGTTGTTTCTCTTGCCAAATCAGAGAAGAGCTAGCCATGAGAGGAAAACGCGCATCTCCTTTCGTTTGCTTCCCATATTCCTTCCCTCACCTTCGTCCCAAAAAGAAAGGGGAGAAACATCTCACAGATGAACAATCTTTCCATCTTCGTGTATCAGCACATATACATTTATATCATGAAAAGGGAGAAGAAGGAAGCGAAATCCAAGGAATTTCGGCGGCTTTTTCAAATTTTAATGTTTTTTTTATATCGCATATATGCAAAAAAAGCAAAGTCGGTAGTATCAACGATACCGGCTTTGCTTCCAACCATCCAGAAGGTGCGAACGTCTCTCTCCATCCTGAATGCTAATGGCTGCGGCGCGTATGCATCAGGTAGAACATCATGGCTTGCTTATAATCAAACAAGGTAGCATGGCCGCTCGTGATAATCTGGTCACACATCTTCAATAAGGTTGAGACAACCTGTAAACGTGCCACATCCATATCTTCCTGGTGACGCAAGGAATCTACCAGTTGGAACGCACCCTGCCCGTTCAGTTCGATCCCGGAGCGCACCGCATCAACGCGTAACTCAACCACCAGTTGGTAGCGCATTTGCTCAAAAATGACCACATCTTCGTCGCTCAGCACGACTGTGCCCTGCTCATTTTGCTGCACTGCCAACTCTATTCCAGATGGCGCATACCCGACGGTTGGCAGCTTTGGCGTGGACTGTGGGCCGGTTGTGGCTGGCAATGTCTGAGAACGAGAAGCGGTGTGCAACGCACCCGCAGATGGTGTGGGCACAACCGGCATAGCGGGAAAGGCATCAGTCTTTGAACGTTTCGGGCGAGCAGAGATTTCGGAAAAAATCCTGGCAGGCTGCAACGCTGGGGGCACATTCTCAGGTTTGCCTAGTGGTAAAGGTAAGGTTGGCGCGGCATCCGCCGTGGATGCACCAGACGCAAATGCGGGATATGGTGAGATTGGCTCTTTCATTGAGGCCGAAAACGATACAGAGAGACGCCCATCACCAGCTTTCACAGACCGACTATCCGTTGGCGGCCAAGCGGCCAGAGCTTCTCCATCACGGCTCTCAGTGCTGGTCGCCCCGTTAGCGGCTGAGCGCGTAGGACGTGAGCGTCGGGACGAAGCGTTGGGGACATTCTCTGGACGCACGGCAGAGGTAGGTGCAGATACTGATGCCAAGCGTACTTCACCCCGCACTTCTTGCAGTTGTTGCTGCAATTGCATAGTACTGGCGAGGATCTGCTCCCAACCTGGTTCGGCATGGCCAGAGCCAGGTAGTGTAGTCCAGGAGAAGACTGGGCGTGGACTCCCCAAGGCGGGATTTCCCTGTTTGCTTTGCAAGTGCTTGCGCACACTCTCGGCCAGAACGAGAGAACAATTGGTAATCAGCGAGCGCACATCGGCCATACGTCTGCGCCCCTGTGTGCCAAAAAAGTTCCGATTGCGCTGTACAAAATGGATAAATAAACGCTCCACCTGATGCTGGAAATCAGGCGAATCAACGTCTACGCGGCCCCATACATTAAAATCCACCGCATTCAAATACTGCCAGACTTCCTGACGCTTGGAACGATCCACCGGACGCGTCCGCAGTGCGCTGACACGATAATCATAAAATCGCGGATAGCAAAAATTGGCTATTAATGTCTCTGCCAACTCTGCTTTTAAACGCGCAACTTCAGTCGGCGGCAGTTGATTCAGGTACAAGCCCATACCAACACCTCTTTCTGATCTATCTCTTCTCCTGCCAGCCCTGAAGAAGCGTCAGGAGATACTAATCGTTTGCAACTGTACAAGGTTTGTGCCGGACAGAGCAGTTATCGTATTGGGACTGGAACCCCGGATAATCTGAAACGGTAGCCCTTGTGCTCTGCTCTCCATTGTAACGGATGTTGCGCTATCGGGCAAGAGCGTAAGCATCACATGTGCTTGCCCTTTGTGCACGTTTCCAATATACATAAGGCTCGTGCTCATCTGAATAATCTTGCCGGGTTGCCAGGTATTGGTCGGACACCAAGTTACACCTGTGAAATTCTCGCTACTGAAGAGTTCCTGACCAGCAGCATTGAGCAGAGAACTGCGGATGTGCACAGGAGCAATGTTGGGCTGATTCACTTGCCAATAAGTAGTAATTTGCAAAAAAGCGCCCGGCCTTTGAATCTGAAAACCCACTAGGCTAATGGTCCTATTGCCAGGACCAGGAGCACGAAAATCCACCTGCACCCGCGTTGCCTGCGGACGTGAAGGGGCTTGAATAAATGAGCAGAACGTTGTCGGCACGTTGGGCTGAACTGCCGCTCCGTGAGGAATAGGCGCGGCTGGCACAAGACCCGGCGCGGGCAAGCCCCGTTTCAAAAGGAGATAGCCATCACCAGCCGCTAGAATGCCGTAAGCACCGTCCAGCAGCATATTTTTGACGGCGTTGGTATAGGTAGATGATATATAAGGGTAAACATCACTTGTCACATCTAAAAATATATAAGAGGCAACACCTACACCATAGGGATACAAGTAAATGTTTTCACGTTGACTTATATGCGGTACTAAACTAGATTGTGCAGAAACGGATGCATTTGCAGGGATCATATGAATAAAACGTTGGGCTTTTTCAGCATGAGCAGTCACCTGCGGCCACATATAATTTTGCGTAAAAGGCAGAACCCCATAGGACTGTTCGTGGCGTAAAACACCCAATAACATGATGCTCAGGATCAGGCAAAGCACCAAACAGCGAGCACTCACTTGAGAAAGTCCTGACCACACAGGAAAGTGTGAGCACGCGGCTCGCGAACGGCGTTCAGCCAAACGTGCGTAGCTCCATCGAACAACCCAGAGCACCACCACTATTGACTCAATTGTTGCAAAAATCAAGATCGGAATAATCTCCGCATTATACTGATAAAGTCCTTGATACTGATTAGGATCGCTGCTCAACAGGTTCAACGCCAGCGAGGGAACAGCCACAATCAACACCCAGGGTGCCAGCAACGCCAGATAGTTCACGGAAGAGAGTAACAGGCGCAGGTAAAACAGGTGATCGTGTTCCAGTACATGGGTTTGGATCAGGTTTACCGGATGCATCAACATATTGAGCACAATCGACACTGGTCCACTTCCCAGATAGGTGTAACGTGAAGTCAACAGAGGATGCCCCACCGGACTGAACAGGCGGAAAATGACAAGATCCAGACCCACCCAGGCCACAGCCAGACCCACAAGTCCCAGGCCACACCGCCAGCGTTGCTGAAAAACGAGCGACCAGAGGCCCAACATGGCAATGGTAAGGGGCAACTCTTCCTTGCAGGCGAGGGTGAGAAGAGCGCAAACAAACAGTGCAACCGTCCGTCGCGTATAGAGAAAATACCACGTAAAGAGCAAGAGGGCTGTGGTCAGCGTTACGGCATGAAAATACGACGCCTCAGCCTGTTGCAGTGAAGGGTAGAGCAAGTACAGGGCTGCAACAGCCACACCAGCCAGTTCGCTACGTAAACGCAAGCGAGCAAGCCAGAAAGCAGGGAAGGCTCCGCTAGCCACTACGATTGTTTGCACAATCATCAGAATTTTTGGGCCAGGCCAGAGCATATAGATGAGAGAAAGCGGAAACAGAATTGGCTCAAAATGAATGGCAAAACGGGAGACACCCTGCACGCTATAACAGTTGCTATCGTTGATGATATTACAAATGGTCTGATGCAAGAATTGACCGTGAGTCAAGCTCCAGAGCACCTGATCCATAATACCGACATCCTCTGCTGGCGTCATAAAAGCATCCTGTTTGCGTACTAAGTACACCAGAAAAAAAAGTGCGAAGGCCGTCGCCATCACCCCTACCAGAGCCAGAGCGATCCAGAACTGGCTCGTGCGTGGCATCCGCTTAGGAGCAGGATACAGGTACAAGCGATTCCTCAAGATAGCAAAGCGTTTCCGCCAGGATGATTTCTGCACGCGAACCTCCTCCAGATAGTGAGTGGGCCAGATTCGCCTCCTCCACATAGTTATATCACTGTTATCGAATAGATATAGGTTGATGAACACATTTAAAACCAGTTATACATGTAGCAATTCATTTGACGCGCGGTTTCATACAAGGGAGAGGGGTAGTGCAAGAGTCACAAAAATGAGCCAGTTGTTGAGGCTGGTTCATTTTTGTGACTCTTGCACTATTTGAGGAAAGGCAAACGTCTTCGGGCCTTAGTCGAGTTCTTGTCGAATGCTATATTCTTCATCGGAACGGAAAGCGTAGTGGCGGATCATCTCGCTTTGTAAGCCAGCCAGCACAAATTGGACACCGAAAATCATCAACAGAATACCGACAAACAGGAGCGGTTGATTATGAATCGGGCTATTGTCAAAGAAACGGCTACGAACCACAATGAACAGATCGACCAGAGCGCCGAGCATAAACGTCCAGAAGCCCAGTGGCACAAAGAGGCGTAAAGGATTGCGCAGAAAGGTCGTTAAAAACAGCACGTTCAGCAGATCGATCAAACCGCGTGAGAAGCGTTTAGCACCGAACTTCGAGACACCATATTTGCGTGGGTGGTGGAGCACCTTGATCTCGGTTACGCGGAAGCCGCGCCAGTGGGCCATAACTGGCACGAAGCGATGGAAGTCTCCATACAATTTCAGGTGGCTATCCTCAATAATTTCGCGGCGATACGCTTTAAAGCCACAGTTAATATCGTGCAGATGCACCCCAGTCAGTTTGCTCACCATGCCATTGAAGATGTGCGAAGGAAAGGTCTTGGAGAGAGGATCGAGACGAGGAAATTTCCAGCCAGAGACGAGATCATACCCTTCATCAAGCTTCTCCAAGAAACGGGGGATCTCCACTGGATCATCCTGTAAATCTCCATCCATCGTAAAAATAACATCGCCACGACAGCGGCTAAAGCCTGCCACCAACGCCGGAGTTTTCGTAAAATTCTTGCGGAAGCGGATAACGCGCACAAGGCCACGATTTTCCTCATACAACTGTTTGAGCACTTCAAATGTGTTATCAGTACTACCATCGTCCACAAAAATAACCTCAAAAGGTTTGCCCAATTCAATTAGTTGTGAGACGATTTTTTCATATAACAGACGTACATTTTTCTCTTCGTTCATCACAGGTACAACCAGAGAGATCTCGATCTTCTGGGTAGCACCAGCAGGTAACGTTGTTTCGACTGCACTAGCTACTGCGATCACTTCTTCAGTTTGAGGCATACCTGATGTTCTCCACTTCCCAATCTAGGGCGGCCTGATACTTCCGTCCAGAGCTTCTGATTGGCGTTCATAACTAGCATACCATGCTTCAGGTATGCAAAAAATGGGTCCATCCGACTTTCGTGACAAGAAGTCCCCTAACTTCCCGCTTTGGTCTTTTTATATATAGTATGACGCGAGCTTCTCGCCTTGCTTTTCTACACGCTACAACGAACCAGCACCACAAGAGGACACGCCTGGGACTCCTGGTAGGAAAGAAAGCCCGCTCAGGATCAAGCCAAGCCTAGATCTGGTTTTATACACATCAACAAACACCTACGCAATGGCCGAGGCAAATAAATCGGGTCGGTCTGTGGTTAACGAATCGACGCCAGTTTGTGCCAGACATTGCAAACCAGCCGCGTCATTGACGATCCAGACCCCCAGTTGCAAACCGTTGGCATGGAAAAATCCAGGCATTTCGGGCGTAAAAAGCTTATAGTTCATGTGTATCCACTCACACCGCAAAGCTTTGACCTGCGCTACTAGTGTGGATAGAGCCTCAGTCGCCTGCGGTTGCCAGACAGCATTCGAGACGAGAGCGCCTGTTTGCACGCCGGGAGCCAACTCTTTGAGATGCGGCAAGATCGCCCAATCAAACGACATAATCATCACGTGATCGAGCATGCCCGCAGCCAGCACCTCCCGTACCACAGCCTCCGCGATGCCTGGGTAGCGGATAGACGTGTCTTTACGTTTGCCCGATTTGATCTCGATAAACACCCGGATACGTCCGTGTTGAGCAAGATCTAACACTTCCCGCAAAGTAGGTATACGCTGCGGCTGAGACCAGCCACCCGAAAAATGCGCGGCAGCATCAAGTGCTTGAAGATCCGCAAGATCGAGGTCCAGAAGATTGCCCTGGCCGTCAGTCAGGCGCTCGACAGTTGCATCGTGAAAAACAATAACGTGACCATCACGACTCATCTGGACATCCAGTTCGATGGCATCAACCGACAAGGACAAAGCTCGGCGGAAAGCTGCCAGGGTATTCTCCGGAGCCAGAGCCGCGCCACCCCGATGGGCCACTCTCTGTAAACGGGAAGATGAGCGTGAATCCATACACCCTCCTTATACAATATGTTCTGCTCGCTGGCAGGAAATAGCTACATGATACCATGCCGCCGCTCACCACAACATGATGCTCCGCTTCAAAGGGTATGGCAAACACCTCTTCATATAGTATACTAATGGGGAGAATACAGGAGGGAAATGTTCTATTTTCCTTCTTTTGAACAAAACAGACTATATAGTCTGCAGGAGAGACACACATGACATTACAGGTAGGTATAATTGGAGAGGCGACGACCACAGTTGACAACAAGAACACTGCTGCTGCGATTGGTGCGGGCGGCGTTGATGTTTTCGGCACGCCCATGATGATCGCGCTGATGGAAAACGCTGCCTCGCGGGCCGTCGCCGACCTACTAGACGAGGGCCAGGTCACGGTGGGTACGGTGGTCAACATCAAACATCTGGGTGCCACACCGCTGGGGCAAAAGGTGCGTGCAACTGCTGAATTACTCGAAGTAGACCGCAAGCGTCTGGTTTTCAAAGTGGAAGCGTATGATGAAAAGAAAAAGATCGGCGAAGGGTTGCACGAACGGTTTATCGTTGAGTTGAAACGTTTCTTGCAAAACGTCTAATACGAGTTCTACAGACACAGCAAAATGCGGTTGTATTTTTGGCAGGAATGTGCTAATATAAGAAGGCGTCAGGATGAAGTAGCATCTTCCTGCTGATGGTAATCTGTTCGGGGATGTCGGGTTTCGACAGACGCGCAGGTTGAGGAATTGCAAGCCGAGGTGTCGGTATGCACTCTCGTTAAACAACCGACAAAACAATAGTTGCCAAAACAAACAGCAACTCCTTCGCACTCGCTGCTTAATAACCAGTGACGCGACGCTGCCCCGTCCTTCGCCTATAGGGCCGGATCGTAGCGACAAACATATAGGTCGCTCTGACGAGGACCGCCCCCTAATCGTCAGCTAAGACCAGAGGGCCAGCGTAGCGAAATCCTGTCGGTGGGAGTTCACTACGAAAAGCAAAACATCGACTACGCTTGTAGCACATTCTTTGATTCGCACGCTTGGACAGGGAGTTCAACTCTCCCTCATCTCCAC
>JBDTBU010000007.1:0-31826 GCA_039923935.1 Ktedonobacteraceae bacterium
GGAGCAGGAGGCGGTGCATATCGTGTTGGCACAGACGGGATCGGAGGCGCTACCTGTTGTTTAGGTGTGGTTGTATTCGACGCGCTTATCTGTTGCAACTCCTGCTCCACTACCTTGATATTGGCGGGCCGTTTACTCTCATCCATCTCTAACATTTGTGTAATCAGGTTGGTAAAACGGTTTGGTAGTTGGGGAACCAACGATTGTAGCGGAGGAAAACGGAAAGGCGATTGCGCGGGATCGTAGCCGGAAATACATTCGTAGAGTGTGACACCTAGACTATAGATATCGGAGCGCTCGGTGGTTTGTGCTCGGCCATACTGTTCTAGCGGCGCGTAGCCCATAGAGCCATAGCTGGCCGTATCTTTGGTCTGCCCTGGCTTGAAGTGCCGCGCAATACCGAAATCGATCAGATACATATGCCCATCTGTGTTACGCATGATATTGCTGGGTTTTAGGTCGCGAAAGATGATTGGCGGTTTGTGGGCGTGCAGATAGCCCAGGACATTGCATAATGCTAGCCCAATGTGTACTGTCTCCTCAAGCGCGAGCTTGCGATGCACCAAATAATCCGCCAGCGTCTCGCCCTCGATAAAGCTCATCACGAGATACCAGCGCCCTGCCTCTGCAAAATAATCGTGGATGCCCGGCAGGTTGGGATGTTGCAGTCCGGCTAGTAGATGCGCCTCACCCTTGAAACTCTCGATAGCATTTTGCGCCTGTTGACCGTACAAATTGCCCTGTCTCATCTCTTTAACGGCCACGAGTCGATCTCCTAGCTGCGTATCCTGAGCCATATAGACCGCGCCCATGCCACCCTGGCCGACAATATGCAGTACCCGGTAGCGCTGCCTGAGCATCATACGGGCAGGGAGTTGGCCTGTTGGCGTAGCAGGAACGGTTGCAACGATTGTCGCTCCTGTTAGCGCATACCCACAGGAGTCGCAAAAACTCTCACTGGGCACATTGTACGTGCCACAATTGCTACAGAGTAGAGGGGAAGATGCCATACGTACAACACTCCATAAAATACTTCTGAATAGACTATTTTGATTAAGGCTCTAGCAGGTTGTTTCTTGCCTGTATGGAATAACAGTCAACCTATTATAGAGCAGAACGTGTACAAACACAATGTGCTTATTAGCCTTGGGCGCACATCAGATTTTTGTGGAACCCAGGAACCGGAGGTAAGCGCCGACTCTCTATCCTATAGCTTACCATTTTTACACGAGATCAGAAAAAGGGAACCTGACGCGCATTTGCGCCGTATATACTAGCAGAAGAGGCGAAGAAACAGATTGACGTTTTCTGCTTGGCTGATTGGTTCGATAGTCCCACGTTGAGATCGTCTGATTGACAGCCTGGGTGATTAGCCGCTATAATCTACAAGACAAATTTTACGTAGAGGAGTACTCGTTTTTATGAAACGTACTTGGCAACCCAAGCGCATTCCGCGCTTACGCGAACACGGTTTTATGAAGCGCATGGCCACCCGCAATGGTCGCCGTGTCCTACAAGCTCGCCGCGCCAAAGGGCGTTGGAAGCTGACCGTTTAAGCGCTCGTAATCATAACAGTGGCACTCAAACGTGCATTACGCCTGCGAAAAAGTAGTGAGTTTCACCAGGTCCGGCAGCAGGGACGCCGTATAACGTCCCGGTTGCTGGCCCTTGCATGGATGCCAAATGACGTGGCGCAGCTACGCATTGGGTTCGTGGTCAGTAAACGCATCTCGAAACGCGCGGTAGACCGAAATCATGTGAAACGCCTCCTGGGTGAGGCAATTCGACCTGCTCTCGAAGAACTCTCTGGGGGCTGGGATATCGTGTTTAGCGCAAAGAAGGAGACGCTTGTGGCTGATCTACGCACACTTGAACAGGACATTCCTGCATTGCTGCGCCGGGCGCGTTTACTCGCTCCGGCTCACAGGCAGGAGACGAATTGCTGAAGGATCGAAACAGATAGTGAAATACATCGCTCTTTTCCTTATTCGTCTCTATCAACGCACGCTGTCGGTCATTCTACCCTCATCGTGTCGGTTTACGCCCTCATGCTCACAGTATGGGTATGAGGCTATTCAACGTTTTGGCTTTTTCCGTGGGAGCTGGATGGCGATCAAACGGATTGGCCGGTGTCATCCTTTTTATCACGGCGATCTCTATGATCCGGTCCCAGAACGTCTGGCTGACTAGATTGAGGAAGGTAGGAAAACTCTCGTGGGCGAATTATTCGGTCAAATCGGTGGCGTGTTTAATATCATCTTTTCTTTTCCCATTTATAATGTCCTGATGTTGCTGGATCACATCTTCGGTGATTTTGGTCTTTCTATCATCGTGCTGACCCTGGTGATCCGTCTAGCACTCTTCCCGCTAACACTCAAACAACTGCGCTCGACGAAAGCCACCCAAGCTATTCAGCCGTTGATGGCCGACCTAAAAAAGCAATACACCAATGATCCGCGTGGCCAACAAGCAGCGATGATGGCTCTCTATAAAGAGTATAACATTAATCCAATGGCTGGCTGTCTGCCGCTGTTGATTCAGATGCCAGTGCTGTATGGTCTGTATGGTGCGATGGATGTGGTGCTCCGGCCAGCCCACAAGTTGGGGTTGCTTGATATTAATGCTCCTCTGTATTCGTTTATACCTAAGTTCGCGCACACGCCAGACTTTTTTCTGCGCTGGTTTGCCTTTATCAACCCGAACTGGGTACTCTCGCTAGCAATACCAGATGCGACACATATCCTGCCGATCCTGGCTGGTCTGGCTACCTTTGCTCAGTTACGTATGTCTCAGGCTCGCGCCCAGCAGCAAACGACTGGCAAGAAGGACATGATGTCACAGCAGATGCAGATGATGTCCTTTATCATGCCATTTATCACCGTCTTCATCGCCTGGGGCTTCCCGGCTGGCCTGGCACTCTACTGGACCACCAGTTCGGTCTTTAGCATGGTACAACAGTACTTTGTAACTGGTTGGGGTTCTCTGTTTACTGCTCCGGCTCTCTCGCTTAGCTCTCTGGGCGGCGGCAGCCAGGCCAGTGATAACAACAATAAAGCCTATGCAGGCGATGCACGCAAAGAGCGGCCCCTGCTGAAAACAGTCGTTGATTCTGATGCAGAGGTTCTATCCGAACAGAATACACGGAGCAATAGCTACTCGAACGATTCATCCGCCCGACGGCGGCGTCCGAACAGCGCGTCAGCTCGTCGGCGTGGTAGCACGAATAATGTACCCAAGCGCAACCCATCACGTAGCTAAGCACATAGCATAGGATGTACCCAATCCCGGCACACGTATGCCAGGGATAAAAATACATGGAGGCAACACAATCGTGGAAAGCATTGAGGCAAGTGGCAAAAGTGTAGATGACGCTCTGTTGCAGGCTCTGGTTCGTTTGCATAAACGCCGTGACGAGGTAGAAGTCACCGTTTTGCAGGAACCCTCACGCGGCACGTTCGGGATTGGCAGCAAGGAAGCCCGCATCCGCGTGACTGTTCTCTCCGGGCGAGGCGGGGCAGTAATCACTCCTGAAATGGCCGATGCGCTACTGGGTCCAGCCGACGAAGAAGTGTACGACGAAGAGTTGGAAGAGGGTGAAGAGGACGACGAAGAGTTGGAAGAGGGTGAAGAGGACGACGAAGAGTTGGAAGAGGGCGAAGAGGACGACGAAGAGTTGGAAGAGGGTGAAGAGGACGACGAAGAGTTGGAAGAGGGTGAAGAGGACGACGAAGAGGGTGAAGAGGATGAGTTTGAAGAGGATGAGGAAGACGACGAGTTTGAAGGTGAGGGTGAGGATGGAACATATCAGTCAGCCTTACCTCTGGCTCAACTTACCAGCGAGATAGAGACGATCACGATGGCCGAGGGCGAAATGCAGGAGGTCGAGAATCCCAGCAATGAGGATATCGCCATTACCGTCGATATTTTGCAACATATTTTGCAGTACATCAATATTCGCGCCCATGTCCAAGTACGTTCACAGAACCCATTGACGCTGAATATCCAAGGCATCAACGAGAACCTTGGCCTGCTGATTGGGAGGCGTGGCGAGACCCTCTCGGCGCTCCAACTGCTGGTAAGCCTGATGGTCGGTCATCGCACCAAACATCGTATGCGTATCATTGTAGATGCGGAGAATTATCGCCAACGCCGCGAGGAGAATCTGCGCTCACTGGCTCTACGTGTGGCACAACAGGTGCGCAACTATCACCGAGCTATCGCACTGGAGGCGATGCCCCCAAACGAACGCCGCATTGTGCATATGGCGCTCGCTGAGAGCAAAGATATCGGTACTGAGAGCATTGGCGAAGGCGACGCACGCCGCGTGGTTATTTCTCTCAAACGCGCGAGCCGCTAAAATCTTGTATGTGTGAGTTGGTTGGAGTTGTGAGTTGCCGTGAGTTGGTTGGAGCCGGAGGCGAGCGCTGGCTCTACATGCAAGGGGTGGCCTTCGGCTCCAGCGGACCCACACTATGCATAGAAGCTTTCCTATAGGATGTCCATGTCGCCTGCCATTTTGCAGCCTGTCCAGGATGGGCAATGCCCCACATTTCTGACCATCGGGCATGTGACACGCGATCTCTTACCAGGGGATGCGTTCACGCTCGGTGGCACTGTGACGTTTGCCGCCCTGACCGCCTCTCAGCTAGGCTTGGTTTCGGCGCTGGTGACATGCGCTGATGAAGCACTGTTGGCCCAACTCTCGACACTTTTACCCCAGATCGGCTTGGCAGTTCGCTCTACTCCCACAACTACCGCTTTTGAGAATCGCTATAACGACGGGGGCTTTCGCGTGCAGTATCTACGCGCACGCGCCACACACCTGGAATCTGCGGATATTCCGCCCACCTGGCTAGCTGCGCCGATTATTCTGCTCGGTCCGCTGGCCCAGGAGATTCCCCTGGCACTCGTGCAGACTCTCCCGCGCCAACCAGGCTCGCTACTGGCCGCGACTCCCCAGGGCTGGCTGAGACGCTGGGACGCAACTGATGGACGCGTCTGGCCTACACCTTGGGAGAGTGCTGAAGAGATGTTGCCTCTGCTCGATGTGCTGATTCTCAGCCACGACGACCTGCTGCCCTTCGCCGCTGGCAAACGCGACGCAGCAGACGCTATGCTGGCCGCGTGGAGTATGCGCGTTCCCTTGCTGGTCGCCACCGATGGCCGTCATGGGGCGACGCTCTTCGAGCGCGGCGTGACCACGCGTTTCGCCCCCTATCCAGCCACTGAGGTCGATCCCACTGGCGCTGGCGATGTCTTTGCCGCCGCTTTTCTCACGTATCTCTATCAGCACAGCGATCCACATACTGCCATGAACTTCGCCAATTGCGTGGCCTCGCTCTCCATCGAGCACGCTGGGAGTAGCGGGATACCCACGCACGAGGAGATTCAGGCCCGGCTGATCCCGTTGGCACGTGGGTAAGCTTTTGGATAATTGGTTACAGAAACGTTTATCAATTATCGTGAATTTATTAGGCACAATGTTGAGTAATCTGTGTCGCAAAACATTCCCCGTAAGGGGAGCATACAGAAAGGAGGCAGCGCGTCTTTCCCTCGTATGAATACTGGGGGTCTTCGCACTGCAATTATGGTAAACGAAAATATTTCTCTAGCTCAAAGTACTTTGGATGATACTACGTCTATTATCAGCACACACGGGCTAACGAAAACCTTTGGCAAGCTGGTCGCAGTCAATAATCTCCATCTCCAGGTCATGCGAGGTGACGTTTTTGGCTTTCTTGGCCCCAACGGTTCAGGCAAAACAACGACTATTCGTATGTTGCTGGGGTTGATTCGCCCAACCGCAGGACGTGCCACGCTCTTTGGCCTGGATAATGCCCAGCACCTGCCAGCTATTTTGCGCCGGAGTGGGGCAATCGTGGAAAATCCTATCTTCTACCCCTACTTGTCGGGCCTCGATAATCTGCGTGTGATCGCAGTGAACTCTGGTATGCTTGGCGGCAAAGCCAATGACCATCGCTTCACCGAAGTGCTCGAAATTGTTGATCTACGCGGGAACGAGAAACGCGCCTATCGCACCTATTCGCTGGGCATGAAACAGCGTCTCGGACTTGCAGCCACGCTGCTCACAGACCCGGAACTAATCCTGCTCGATGAACCAACCAATGGCCTTGATCCTGCTGGCATGATTGAGATACGCCGTCTCATCAAGCGCTTATCCGCACAGGGTAAAACAATTTTTCTCTCCAGCCACCTGCTCTCAGAGGTCCAGCAGCTCTGTAATCGCGTCGCCATTCTGCGCAAAGGGAACTTAGTGAAACAGGGCAACGTCCAGGATCTCTTACAGGGTGATGAAGAGATCGAAGTGCGCATGGCGACGGAAGAGCAAACACAGGCTGCGCTTGGCATCCTCCAACAACTACAGCCGCGAGGAGCTGACTGGATCGCTGGTGTGAGTATCGAGCGCAACAGGCATGACCAAGCAGTGCTCAGGATCAACGCTCCCATCGTCCGTTCACCAGAAGTAAACATGCTGTTGGCGCGAAACAATCTTTTCGCGGCAGAAATCCATCCACACGAAGGGAACTTGGAAGAGTTGTATTTACAAGCAACCACGCCAACAGATCTGGTTGGCGCTAGAGAAACCCTGGCAGGTGCAAGCCCTGAAGAAGCCAGGAGCGAGAAGGGAGATCTCTAATGAATTTTACGCCACACACTCCACCAACAATGCAGGTTTCCGCCTCACAGTCCGAGCATGCGATACGCATGGGTAGCCTGAGTTTCTTCAGCGTCATCTTTGCCACAATCCGTGGAGAACTGTACAAGATTCGACGGCGTGTTCTCTCAAAAGTGCTGATCTCTATCGGTATTTTTATCACCATCGCTGGTATGGCAGTAAGTGCGCTCCCGGCAGTTATTGCATACAATAGTTCGCCCGCCAGCTTTTTACCGCCTTCCTGCTCATTAACGAGCAATTTCAACATAAAAGGACCATGTCTAGATCACAAGCCGACACAAGACGACTTGGCACTAGGTGCACAGATCAAGCAACAGGCTGTCCAGAATGCTGCTGATCTTCTGCACTTGCCTGGTTCGTTTGTGGTAGCCACACAAATTGCCGATTTCATTGGCTTAATCCTGCTTGTTATTCTGGCTGGAACCGTTATTGGCGGTGAGTACAGTGTTGGAACAATACGCCTGTTATTAACGCGAGGACCGACACGCACGCAATTTTTCCTGGCGAAGATTGGAACACTACTCGCTTGTATTGCTCTTATGTTCCTGATCTTGATCCCAATCGGCATCGCAATGGGGGCCGTTTTCACGTTGCTGGTTCCTGGAATAACTGTCGATTTCGGCTTTTTCAGCGGTATATGGGTAGTGCACGCGCTGCTCTTCCTACTTATCGCTATCGTTGGGACATTTGTGTATACGATGCTCGCGCTCTGCTTAGCCACACTCGGCAGAGCCACAGCCGCAGGGGTCGCAGGAGCCTTGGTCTGGTGGGCACTCGAAGGCATTGCGGGAGGCTTGCTGGTAATCTTTGCCTCTCTGGTGAAGGGGCCAGTCGGTGACTTCATGAAGGCTATCCCAGACTACTTTATAGGCAATAATGTTGCCGCTTTGTTAACGAATCAAAGCCAATACCTGACAGACGGCAGTTCCTCCTCCCTCTCCAATCTGCACGCTATCCTGGTGCTTACAGCCTATCTCACGCTTTTCATAGGGTCGGCCTGGTGGGTCCAGATGCACCGGGACGTGACCAACTAATCCTCATTGTGGGTATATGTTCAATCCCAGCAGCAAGTATATATGCTTGCTGTTGGGATTGCGCGTGTTCACAGTCTTTTTAAATCACGCGACTTTCTACGTCGCATTGTTTGATTGCATGTTGTAACAGGGTTCATGTAGTGGCGAGAAGTTGTGCTACAATACCAAAGAAATCTACCCATCTTCAAGAGACAAGTACCGTCTCTTTTTGTAAACAACCAGGAGGTTCCGCATGTCCGACATTGATCGTTTGAAAGCTGAAATCGATGAACTGGTGCCTGGCATGGTCGCTATGCGCCGCGATCTGCACGAGCATCCCGAACTGGCCTTTCAGGAGGTACGCACCTCTGGTATTGTGGCGCAGCGCCTGAAAGCTTTGGGCATGGAAGTGCGCACTGGCGTCGCAAAAACTGGCGTCGTCGGCACGTTGCGCGGCGGTAAGGCACAGGCTGGCGCGAAGACCCTGGCTATCCGCGCCGATATGGATGCGCTACCCATCCACGAGTTGAACGAGATTGATTACCGCTCGACTATCGATGGCAAGATGCACGCTTGCGGACATGATGGCCACACCTCGATCTTGCTGGCAGTAGCCGATATTTTGAGTAAGCGCCGCGACGAATTGGCAGGCAATGTGCAGTTTGTCTTTCAGCCTGCCGAAGAGGTCATCGGTGGCGCGGAACCGATGGTCAAAGAGGGGGCTATGACGGGTGTTGATAACATTATCGGGTTGCACCTCTTTAGCAATTATCCCCTGGGCCGCGTCGGTGTGCGCTCCGGTCCAACCTTTGCCAGCGCCGATAAGTTTGTGCTCACCGTCCACGGCAAGGGCGGCCACGCGGCCATGCCCGAAACAACTGTTGATCCCATTGTGATCGCCGCACAGATTATCACCGCCCTGCAAACACTGATTAGCCGCGAAACTTCACCGTTTAGTCCCGCCGTCATCACCATCGGCAGAATCGAGGCTGGCACCGCCTTCAACATTATTCCCGAAACCGCCACATTAGAAGGCACCATGCGTGCCTATAGTGACGCACACCGCCAGAAGCTCATCAGCCGCATTAAAAATCTGGCCGAGGGCATCGCCAGCGCCATGAACGCGACGTGTGAAACCAACTTCTTCGATGGGTGCCCGCCCTGCGTCAACGATCCCACGATGACCGAGACTGTTCAACGCGCCGCCGAAGCCACTGTGGGCGTGCAGGCAGTTGATACTGGTGAAGAGGTTATGACCACTGGCAGCGACGATATGGCCTTTTTCCTGAACACAGTGCCCGGCTGCTACTTCATTGTGGGTGCAAACAACCCTGCGAAGGGCGCGAAATACCCCCACCATCACCCACACTTCAACGTCGATGAAGATTCCATGCCTATCGCCGCTGAAGTATTGTTGCGTGCTGCACTGGATTACTTGAAGTAAGCAAGCATTATGATATCTGGGGAATGTGCATGTACTTGCTGCGTACACATTCCCACCCAGGAGTCGGAGGCGAGTGCTGGCGCTACATTCAAGGGCTTGTCACCGATTTTCATCTGGATGGAGAGCCGGCGCTCGCCTCCGACTCCTGGTTTCCGCCGTGCAACAATTTGACGCACACTTCCCAAAACGAGATCAGGTTGATTTATTTGCCCTCAACGCTTACAATACAATTAAGAATTAAACCGGGCAATCGGCATGCTTGCTCATAGGTAGCTTGCATAGAAATTTCATGTACTCCTCGAAAGGAGCCTTTTCTTGTGAATAACATTGCAGTACGTAAAGTGCTGGGGGCAATAGTCCTGACCATTCTCTGGATTTTGTGCTTCCTCTACATTAGCCCGTCACTGGTGATTGATTTTGGTGGGGGCGCGACTATCAGTTTGTTGCTCGTCGCAATCCTTGCCGGACTGGTGATTATTTTCCTCTATCACCAACTCTACCGTTCAACTGCGGAAGTGAACAAGCTCAGTTGGACCAGTGTGCTCACCGTGTCCTGGCTGGCAGTGATTATCTTCTTCCCTTTTCGCACCAGTGAAGCTGGCGGTGCAGTCGGCTTCTTCGCCCTGCTGGGTGGCCTGGCTGTCTGCGTGCTCTGGGTGCGTTTCTTCTCCGACGAAATCTCGCTAGAAGCGTAAATCAGTTCGCATAGCACGCGTTGAGGCATAGGACAATCGATGAAATCGATTATCCTGTGCCTCAACGCGTGCTAGATCTAATGCCGGAAGTGGCGTTGGCCTGTGAAGATCATAGCTATGGCGTAGCGGTTAGCCATGCGGATCGACTCTTCGTCGCGGATCGAGCCACCGGGCTGGATCAATGCTGTGACTCCCGCTTTGGCTGCGGCTTCGACACCATCGCTGAAAGGGAAGAAGGCGTCCGAGGCAAGCACAGAGCCGCGTGCGCGATCCCCGGCCTTCTCAACCGCTAGTTGGACGCTGGAGACGCGGTTCATCTGGCCCGCGCCGACGCCCAGGATAGCCAGTTTGCGTGCTAGAACAATGGCGTTGGATTTGACGTGACGCACGACCTTCCAGGCAAACATGAGGTCGGTAACTTCGTCCAGATTGGGTTCGCGCTCAGTCACGACTTTATAGGCCATGTCCTGCTCTCCCAACACATCGCTGGTCTGCAAGAGCAAGCCGCCGCTGACACTGCGCACATCGAGCGAACCGGCCAGAACCGCGCTGGTGGTCTCTTCTGCGGGCACGACATGTGTGGCAAGGATGCGCATGTTCTTCTTGCCCATCAGGATTTTTAGGGCAGCAGGTGTGTAATCCGGCGCGATAATGGCTTCGTAGAACAATTGGCTGATCTCCTGGGCTGTGGCCTCGTCAATCGTGCAGTTACAACCAACAATCCCCCCAAAGGCCGAGATGGGATCGCCCGCGTGTGCCTTTTTGTAGGCTTCGACCAGTGTGTCGTCACAGGCCACGCCGCAGGGATTGGTATGCTTGATAATAACGACAGTGGGCGCGATAAAGCTGTTAGCCGTGGCGAGAGCCGCGTCCAAGTCGAGCAGATTGTTAAATGAAAGCTCTTTGCCGTGGAGTATCTCCGCCCCGGCGACTGTCGAGAGTGCGGCGGGGGCAAGGCTATTTTGCACACGATAAAAGGCTGCGTGCTGATGTGGATTCTCGCCATAGCGCAAACTCTGCACGCGTTCCAGCGAGACGGTCATCTCTGCGGGGAAGCGCTCTGGTTGCTCGGCTTGACGGCGTAGGTAATCGGCAATCGCACTGTCATAACTGGCGATGTACTGGAAGGCGATGGTCGCTAGTCGCTGACGGGTGGCGAGACTGACCGCGCCAGCCTCACGCCACTCCTGCATCACCGGCGCATAATCGTCGGGACGCACCAGCACGACTACATCGCGAAAATTCTTGGCAGCGGCGCGAATTAACGAGACGCCCCCAATGTCGATTTGCTCAATCGCCTCGCTCAAGGTCGTCTCTGCTTTGGCTACGGTTTCGATGAAGGGGTACAAATTATTGACCACGACATCGATAGGCTCCAGCCCGTGCTCCTTGAGCTGGTTAAGGTGCTTGGGATCGTCTCGACGCGCTAGAATGCCCCCAAAGACCGCCGGATGCAGTGTCTTGACGCGCCCGTCCAAGATTTCTGGGAAGCCGGTTAAATCGCTGACAGCTTCGACTTCGATACCCTCTTCCTGGAGCGCCTTTTGTGTGCCCCCAGTTGAGGAAATTTTGACGTTGTGGGTCTGTAATTCACGGGCTAGCTCGACAATCCCTTGGCGGTTAGCCGTACTTAAAATTGCTCGCATCTATAGTCCTTTCACTCGTGCTTCTATGAAAAATTGCTCGCGTGCTTTCTTCTCTTTAGTATATCGCACAGAATGTTCCACAGATTAGACAATTGCCAGCCTGGATCTCTCTCTCAGGTGACAAAACCTTAACCACTCTATGGTACTTTTATGCTAGAAATTGACACCGCGTCCACATTTATAGATTTGCTCATGGTAATATCCGAGATGAGAGATCTATCTCAAAAAAGTTCACTGGCCTTCAAACCAGTTCACGATATTTCAGGGGGTGCAATACTCACCTGTTTCAGATTGTACGGATAGGATCTAGCGGATCAAACTTCATACTCTTCTTCTCATTTGTGTTCTCGCAGTAGCAAGAGCCGGGCATCCTATTGTCCAGAGAAGGTGTACGTCGGTCTTGCTAGTATATGATACTGGAGGAGAATGTATGCGTAAACGACGCAATCCCTTGGCTGTTCCATCTCGCCGTCGGCGTTTCTCGCCCTTATCTCTCATCGGCGTAGTAGCCTCGCTAGTAGTGATTCTGGTTGGTGGAGTGGTTTTTCTGCTGCCCCGTATGCTCACACATGCAGCAGATGCCCAACCAAATATGGATTGCACATTGATTGTTCCCCGCGAACCACTGACAGCTCAAGGATTGGCAACACCGTATCAACTGACGGCCACTCATCCCGCTAACGGTCCCTGTAATGAGGCCAATCCCAATCAGGCGGTTTTTGTGCAAGGAGCCGTGATTGATCCTGCCACGGGTAAAATCTCCATTTACAATCCGCTAGTGATTGATAAAGGCACACGACCAGCCATTGCTCCCGTGGTGCCTCAGCTTCCTCGTGGAGGCATCGTGGCTCTCTGGGGAGGTGGTAACGACAATAATACGACGTTACAGAGCACCAATGACAGTTTGCAGGGCGGCAGATGTGTGAATGGTACGCGCAACTCCATTTTTGGGCAGGTCTGGTTTTGCAATACATCAGACTTTTTCAGAACGGCGAATCGAGCTATGGAGACGGGCAAGTTGAAGCCCCCTGCTTTGGGAACTGCGAAGGATGGTCAACCTTGTCCTACTGTACGCGATTTCTCAGTGGTAGACCAGGATCAAAGCGACAATGTGACCACCGACTATCTCGTGTTGCCCGATGGTCGCACAGCCCAAGCGACTGCTGCGAATGCCGCAGCCTTGCCTAAAGCCACAAGTGCGGCCAATGGCAGCGATAATAAATTGCTCGCTTCGTTCATCGATAATGCGCTTGGCTGCACACCGTGGATGGCTCCCGACCTAGCCGACAAAGGCCACCTGGTCCCAGCTCAACCACTCAACGAACTGCAAGCGGCAATGTATCAAGCCCAGCCGGTGGCGTTGGTTCCCAATAACGACCCGATGGTGCTGATAAATGGCAAACTCAACCTCACCAAGCTGAACGCCTATCGTCAGGGTGTAGATCAGCCGTTTGTGTGGAATCAAAATCTGGCGAATACGCGAACCTACTGCACCAACCTGCGTGGCATTGGTGCCCAGCGGCTCTTATTGGACGCACCTTTCACGCTCAAAAGTCCTTCGCTGGCTCCGTCTGTAGGCAATACGCTCTTCACTTTCCTGGCGGCGCGGTTCAGCGCCACCTATGGAGATGCTGCACCAGGTCTCAACTGCCAGGCATTGATACACCAGCCTGATCCTGTTCAGGTCAAAACAGATCAGAATGGCGTCGCCATTAGCGCAACAATTGATGGGGTTGATGCTACACAGAATCAGTCTCTCGGCTGCAATGTCAACGGGACTGTTCTGGCGGATTGTACGGGGAGCACGACGATTAACGGGGGGAATTGTACCTTCCAGTTGGACATGACTACCAAACAGGTGAAAATCACCTGCGCTCCTCCAAAAGGGATCGTGACGCCTCAGAATTAAAAAGAAAGGAGGAAGAGCGCGGCATCTGTCATGCTCTTCCTCTGGTTTGTGCCTACTTGGTCAGAGATTACTCGCCAGCGGCAGCTAATGCTGCTTGTGCGAGGATTTCGGCCAACGAGGGACGGCCCGCGAACTCGGTATAGATGTTGACTTTTTTGTGCTGGCGATCAGCATGGCCAAATTTGACATAGCCATCGATCAGCGCGAACAGCGTATGGTCGCGCCCGACGCCAACGTTGTCGCCTGGCTTGATCTTGGTGCCGCGCTGGCGCACGATGATGCTGCCGGCGCTGACGAGCTGGCCATCAAAGCGTTTGACGCCCAGCATCTTGGGGTTGCTATCCCGCCCATTGCGGGAGCTACCTACACCTTTCTTATGTGCCATGAGTTATTCCTCCGCCTTCTCTGCGTTTTCTTGCGCCTGGGCCGTACGGCGGCGGCGGCTCGTCTTCTCAGATTCGGATGTAGTGGCCGCGTTTGTGCTCTCGGTGGTAGCTTCAGTCTCGTCGGTCTCCTCGACCTCATCGCTGGGAGCTGCCTTCTCCTTGAACTCAGGAGCCTCGCCCGTAATCAGGCTTTTGCCATCGCTCACAATGTCATCAATGCTCAGCCAAGTCTCTTCCTGGCGATGACCACGTTTGTGACGATAGCGTTTTTTTGATTTGTACTTGAAAACAATTAACTTTTCGCCGCGACCTTGTTCCGTTGCAGTCGCTAGGACCAGAGCATTGCTCACCAGGGGTGTCCCAATCAGGGTCTCACCTGCGTTTGAAATGAGCACTACCTCTTCAAAACGGACTTGCTCTCCAATTTCAACCTTTAAACGGTTGACACGGAGTTCTTCACCAACGGCTACTTGATATTGTCTTCCACCGCTTTTAATAACTGCGTACATGCTTGTTCCTTTCCGTCCCCGCATCTCGATTCCCCTGGCTACGTGGCAGGCATGGGTGGAGCGCCTGACGCACAGTTCCATTCTGGAAAAATACTTCTCTGATGTATTCAAGAAGTGAGCACCTGCTACCAACGGATGCTCGGAGTCTTTGTCTTGTTCTGCGGAGCGTTTCCCGGTCAATGCCGAGATAATTGACCAACGTGGACCTCATTTTTGCCCACGCGGACATATGGTAGCGCCGCCTATGATAACAGCATTTAGTTCATCTTGTCAAATTTTTTGGAGGAGGTTGGATCCTTTGCATCTATGCACTACTTTTTGACAGCATCCATCAATAGTCTGCGAACAGCCTCTTCGTTGTCTTCTACGCTGATGTTTACAACCAAAATGCGCAAAGCATCCAGATCAGTCACACGAGCGACTTGTTGAAATGCCAGCTCGTTCAGCAAAGGAAAGCGTTTGTTCACTATATCAACAATTGCTTGCCGATGAGATTGTATACCTCTCTCTTCAGATGCCTGCACAATTTCCTGATAGACCCACGAATCTTTCATAATATCTTGGAACATAGCAAATCTCCTCTTGAATCGCGCTTTCTCCGACTCGCTCGTAAATGCCAGCCCACCATACATCTCAGCCAGAGCTAACAAGTCTCTATCGTGGCTTAACCGATCAATCATGATCTGGATGATCTCAGGCTTTTTACCACCTTTTGTCAGAGGGAGCAACGGCAGTAAACCTTCCCAATCCAGATCGAGGATCACTTGTGCAGGAATCTCCCACAGCTTGACTACCCGATAGTAAAAATGATGCGTGACATGCCCATCAACAAACGTGCGTATATATGGTGGTTTCGGTACTCTCCGCTTGCGCAGATAAATCACAAACGAACTCACAGGTAATCCGTATTGATGTTCCGCTATTACATTGTATTCTACCATACGCCGCCCCATCGTAGGGTCTTCGTAGCTCTGGAACTCAATATGGAGCAATGCCAATTGCCCAGCAATCAACACTTTCAGCAACGCGTCTGCCAAGAATTCCTGAGCTTTCAACTCTATATTCAGCGCTTCAACAAAGAGTGCACCAGAGATTAACCAACTCACGTACTGGCCTGGACGCGACCCAATGAGCCGCTTTGCAAAACTATCCCATTTGCCCATTCGATCTATTTCCCTTTGTGACATGTGCCAATCAAACGTAACGTATTCCTCTACTTTAATTGTACTGAGACAACCAAATGTATCTATCATTTGCTATGTTCTTGCGAAGGGACAGTCTCACAGGTATGCAAATAACTGGTCAGGTGCAGAGGGATGGGTTGAATTTAGTAACGTGCTCAACATATAATGGCAAATAACGCTGTTAGAATGTTTAGAAGGAGATTTCCTATGGAAGCAGCTCTCTCTGATGTCGTCGTTATCGATCTCTCGCGTGTCCTGGCTGGTCCCTATTGCACGATGACCTTGGGCGACCTGGGTGCGACGGTGCTCAAGATTGAGCAGCCGGGCAAGGGTGACGATACACGCCAATTTGGACCGCCCTATCTTGGCGGCGAAAGTGCCTATTACCTGGGTGTCAACCGCAATAAGCAGAGCCTCACGCTCGATTTTACGACGCCAGAGGGCAAGACGAGGCTCTTGGGACTGCTTGAAAATGCCACGGTCCTGGTCGAGAACTTTCGCCCTGGCACGCTCAAAGCTCACGGCCTGGACTACGAGTCCCTCCATCCGACCTATCCCAGCTTGATCTACTGCTCAATTAGCGGCTATGGCCAAACTGGTCCTTGCGCTGACCTGCCCGGCTACGATTTTGTGGCTCAGGCGGAGTCCGGTCTTATGGCGGTGACAGGTGAGGTCGAGGGCGAGCAGGTGCGCGTAGGCACGCCCGTTGGCGATCTCTCCGCTGGAATGTTTGCTACAACCGCTATTTTGGCGGCGCTGCACTATCGCACGCGTACGGGCAAGGGGCAGTATATCGATCTCTCGCTGCTCGAAACAACTATGACCCTTTTGAGCAATGTCTCCTCTAATTACCTGATTACTGGTAAAGAACCCGCACGTTACGGCAACGGCCATCCTAATATTGTGCCCTACCAAACCTTTCCAACCAGCGATGGCTGCGTGGTTGTCGCTTGCGCCAATGATCGCCACTATCGGGGCTTGTGTCGCCTGTTGGAGCGCGAGGATCTGGCAACGGATGCGCGTTTCGCAAACAATGGTCTGCGCTTGGAACATCGCGCCGTGCTTGTCTCAGAACTGGAGAAAGCCTTCAACCAGCGTACAACTGCTGAATGGCTGTCCAAACTGCGTGCGGCCAGCATTCCCAGTGGCCCTATCAATTCGGTCAGCCAGGCATTTAACGCGCCACAGATCCGGGAGCGCGGCCTTGTCTGGGAGTGTGAGCATCCCACTGCTGGCACAATCAAGATGGTCGGCTCGCCCATGCGCTTCTCCGAAACGCCTACACGGCTCTACAAAGCTCCGCCGCTATTAGGAGAGCACGACGAGCTTTTCTAAAGCGAGTGACGCCGGACGCGAGAGCCGGCGCTACATGCAAGTAAGAACACAACACACAGAGGGGCGCTGGACGCGAAGGTTGGCGTCCCCCTGCTTATTCGGTGCGCAACGCTACAATTGGGTCTAGATGTGCAGCACGGCGGGCCGGGTAAAAGCCAAAGACAACCCCAACAAGTGCCGCAAAACCGAAGGCCAGCACAATCGCAATCGGGGAGAGGACAAAAGCAGCTTGTGTGGTCAGAGAATAAATCACCGCTCCACCGAGGCCGAGGAGAATGCCTATTGTGCCTCCCAGAACGCTTAACATGACGGCTTCAATCAAAAATTGGGTCATGACATCGCGTGGACGCGCACCAATAGCCATGCGGATACCAATCTCACGCGTGCGTTCGGTGACGGAGACAAGCATGATGTTCATGATGCCGATGCCGCCAACGATGAGCGAGATGGAAGCCACACTGACCAGCAGCAATGTCAGCGTCTGAGCGGTGCCCTGCACCGTTGAGATAATCTGCGACTGATTCTGGATCAGAAAATCGTCGAGCTGCGGGTTACTAATAGTGTGCCGTTGCTCTAAAAGCTGCTGGACAGCCGTTTGCACACTGGTAACTTGCGAGGTGTCAGAGGCAGTGACATCTATTGCGGTGACGAAGTGATTGCCGGATAGTTGCTGCTGAGCTGTGTCGAACGGCACATAAACAACATCATCAGCATTACCTGCGCTAGACCCGCCTTTGGGTGAGAGCACGCCGACAACGGTAAACGAGACATTCCCAATGCGAATGTGCTGCCCAAGCGGATCAATGCCCAGGGGGGTAAACAGGTTATCAACCACTGTCTGCCCGATCACGGCATCTGAACTTTTCGTCGATGTAAAAAATGTGCCTTCTTGCATCTGCCAACTGCCGATTTGCTGATAGCTGGGGTACACCCCCTGGATGGTTGGTGCCCAGTTCTGGTTCTGGAAGATTACCTGTCTGCCAGCGTTGGTCACTGGGCTGACTGCTGCGACATTGGGTACCTGTGCTAGCGCATCGGCGTCGGCCTGAGTGAGCGTTTGTAGGGAGCCTGCCCCAGCGCGAACGCCACCAGTGTTGGCACTGCCGGGTCTGATAATCAGTTCGGCTGGATTGAGGGTTGAGAGACGGCCATTGATCGAGGCTGTGCTGCTCTGAGCGATGGAAACAATCACAATCACCGCCCCCACGCCAATGATAATGCCCAGCGAGGTGAGCAGAGAACGCGTTTTATTTGCACGCAACGATTGCATTGCGCTTATACAGTTGCGATAAAGCCCCGGCAAGCCACGCAAACGCCGATGCTGTTGCGGCTTACGTGGCATTGGCGTTGTTGGTAGATGCGTCCGAGATCTGCCCGCATCATGTGCGGTTGGCACAGCAGTATTCGTTCGTGCCTGAGATTTGAGTGTTTTCATAGGATCACCTTTTCTCCCCAACATGGCCGTGCTGCGCGATCTGATCGCGTGCGAGGACTGGCGAGGGATTACATATATCCTCAACAACACGACCATCGCGTAACACAATCTGCCGCTGGCAATAGCTGGCAATGTTGGGATCATGAGTCACCAGGACGATGGTGATCCCACGTGCATTGAGCTGTTGCAGGATCAGCATGACCTCCAAACCAGTACGACTGTCCAGATTGCCAGTTGGTTCATCGGCCAGGATCAACGAGGGGCGTGTCACCAGGGCGCGGGCGATAGCCACACGCTGCTGTTGACCACCTGACAGTTCTGACGGGCGATGGTCCGCACGCTTGCTCAAACCAACCATTGCTAGGGCTTGCGCAGCGCGTGCACGACGCTCAGCAGTTGGCAGGCCAGCGTAGGTCATAGGTAACTCGACATTTTCCTGAGCGGTCATACGCGCCAGGAGATTGAAGCCCTGAAAGATGAAGCCAATCTTCTGGTTGCGAATATCCGCCAGTTCGTTTGTGCTCATCAGGCTCACTGGCACGCCGTCGAGACGATATTCGCCGCTGGTGGGACGGTCCAAGCAACCAATCAGGTTCATTAGCGTTGATTTGCCTGAACCAGATGGTCCCATAACCGCAACAAATTCGCCACGAGCAACCTCTACATGTACGCCGCGTAACACCGGAACGACGTTACGCCCCATGTAATAGTTCTTGCTGAGCTTCTCTATGTGAATGACTGGCTGTGGGTCAGAAGCAGCCATCAACGGGAACGGCGTAGTACGCATGATTTTTTGTATGTTCTGATCTTCCACCTATCTACCCTCCATTTAGTTTCCTGTAGCGCCGCCGCCAAAGCCGCCAGCACCACCTCGGCCACCACCACCAGCACCGCCTCGGCCACCACCACCAGCACCGCCCGCGCCACCAGTCGTTGTCGTGCCGCCTGTCTGCCCAACAATCACCTGATCGTTCTCATTCAGGCCAGAGAGAATTTCGGTAAACTGACCATCGCTCAAGCCTGTCGTCACGAGCACCGGGACCAGTTTGCCAGCTTTGAGTTCCACCACAATTCCACGCGTGCCGCTTGAAGGACCGTTGGAGACGAGTGAACGTAGAGCACTGCGGCTCAGTTCGCCGTTTTGGATCGCTGTAGTTGAGAATGCGAGAGCAGCAGACGGGACGAGCAGTGAGCCGATACGCTGATCCGTAGTAATGCTGATCGTGGCTGTCATACCTGGGTAGACATGAGCGTTATTGATGCTTTTCATATCAACAGCTAAGTTCACCAGGTAGCTCACCACATTTGAGGCAGTCTGTCCCTGGGTATTGATACTGGTCACGCTAGCTCGAAACGTTTGTGAAGGGTACGCGGCCACTGTAAAGGTCGCTGGCTGATTGACCGCGACAGTGGCGATATTGGCCTCGTTGATTTGTGCTGCGACATTCAGTGTACTAGCATCGACTAGTACAATAAAGGACGTTGCGTTC
Source organism: Ktedonobacteraceae bacterium (assembly GCA_039923935.1). GTDB lineage: Bacteria > Chloroflexota > Ktedonobacteria > Ktedonobacterales > Ktedonobacteraceae > Paraktedonobacter. The sequence goes on from JBDTBU010000007.1 coordinate 19,744, forward strand.
GCGCCAGTGCCACCACCACCTGGGTTTTCGCCCACCTGACCATTCACCGATTCTATCACACCATCGTGTGGTGCAGTGAGTGTGGCGTTTTGCATGTTATTCTGGGCTGTCTGAAGAGCTTGCTGAGCACTGGTGCGCTGCTGCACTGCCGAGTTCACCTGATTCTGCGCGGAAGAGGTGGCAGCGTTGGCCTGATTCTGCGCCTGCTTATACTGCTCATTGGCTAGTTGTTCGCAATTCGCTTCATTTGCAGCAGGGGTCTTAGATGTATCGTCACATATAGTGATCGCGTTTTGCTGATTGAGTGAGGCGATACTGAGCGCCGTCGCCTGCTGGCTTTTCGTGCTACTCAGGCTATTTGCTGCGCTATTCACCGAGGTCTGGGCGCTGTTGACGTTATTCTGTGCCTGAGTGATAGCATCTTGTAACGCAGTAGCATTGAGCGTGGCCAGCACATCGCCTTGGTGAACCTGTTGCCCAACTTGGACAGCAATCGAGGCGATGGGAGCAGAAGTGGGAAAGTTCAGATTATAGACGGCGGCTGGCTGCACTGGCCCTGTGCCGGAGGCGGCCACAGTGAGGTTGCCAATAGTCGCCGCCGCTTGGGTATAGGTGACTGCGGGTACACTATGGAGATTGCGGTAGGTGAAAATACCGCCGCCGCCCAGCAAGATAAGCAGGAGTATGATACTCAGCCAGATAAGCCCGCGTTTGCGCGTAGGACGTACTGGCAACTGGGTAAATTCAAAATCTTCTGTATCACCATCGATGAGCGGCCCAAAATCCATAGGCAGATCGAATGATTTCGGCGGCATTGTGGGCATAGTATGGGTGTCAGTTTCAGATATATCATGCGTTTCAGACATAAAATCTTCCCTTCGTGAGAATGCTTGGCGTGGCCGGAGGTTTCCCTACGTCCTGTTATTCGACAGGTGTTGTCGTGGCATTAGGCGTATTCGGAAGAATCGCTACGGTGTTCGCGGCGATTGCGCCCTGGCTATTCGCTCTCCCAGCCACTGTGAGCAGAATCCCAATCTTTAGATCGGTAGCAGTGGCGCTCTGCGTCCCCACAATTCGTGTTTGTGGAGTGATGGTTACAGTATAGCTAGACCCTGTAGTCTCGGTGATCGTCAGCGTACTGCCGTTCAGTTGGCTGACAGTACCAACCAATCCCCGGAAGCCTTTTGTGCCGTTGCCAGTGGGAGTGCCCTGGGCTTGCTGTGCACAAGGATTGTTGCCTCTTCGGCCCGTTCCTGGAGTACCATTGCCTCTGGGAAACCCATTGCCGTTCGTGCCAGCGACTACGGTGATACTTGTGGCGGAATAGGAGCCGCTATTACTGGTTACAGCGACTCTGACAGTGGTTCCCTCTTGCAGAGCTGAGGGCGCTATACTCGTTATTTGAGTGAAGCGGGTCTTATCTGAGTAGGTGACGGTGACATCATTACCCGCGTTATTTGTCACAACCAATGTCTGCCCGTTGATATTTTTGAGTATGCCAGTTGTCGTCTTAACGGATGTAGCTGGTCGAGTCGCTTGGGCACAGGCGGTGGCTGTCGCATTGGGAGATGACAGTGTAGAAGTCGTTGTAGGCGTAGAACCACAACCCGCGAGGGCCAGTAGGAAAAGGCCCAACGAAAGATAAAGAACGTTCTTGGGCAGCATCATTGAAAAACGGTGCATAGTATGTATCCTCCATGACGAGCATTTATGCCCCCTGAAAGCATTCAGGAGGGTTGTCTTCATTATTGCTAGGTGCAGGTACCATATTGTTCTTCCTGTTTCTTGCTTGCTTATCATAACTTTTTGTGCCACATACATGCAAATGTTTGCAGCGGTCTTATGTATAAGGTAGCACCTTCAATAGGAAAATACTTCAAGAATTTGCAAAATTCTTGTAAAATTATGGATTTTTCCTGACATTCCTAAAGATTGAGTACACAGATGCAGGTACATTCAAAAATGCTTGCTCTGTCCGCTATCACTTTTCTCTATTCTAGTACATAGAAATATTTTAGTCACTCTGGAATAAGGTAACACCCGGAACTCAAAAAGGGGTCTGGAATTTGTAAAATAAGTGTAAAATCCAGATAATCGTGCGCTGGAACATATGATATACGAGCAAGCCGGAGTTCCTGAATATTGGCTCGTGGATGAGAAGAAGCGAACAATCGAGCTTTTTTGTCTGGAAAATGGCAAATACCGTGCATGTGGCATATGTAAAGGCGAGCAGATATTGCCCTCGCGTATTGTGCCACAGATAGATGTGCCGGTTGCGTACTTCTTTGATTGGAGTAAAGGGCTGGTGTAGTATACTAAACGAGCAAAATACGCTTGAAGAGCAGGAGCTTATTCTTTCGCCTCGCTCAACGCCCCCAAACGACGCATCTCCGGCCACAGCGCTGCTACCAGCACCACTACGAGAATCGTTCCGACGCCACCAACGCTCACAGCCGCAACCGGGCCTAAGAGTTGGGCTGCCATGCCCGATTCAAAGCCACCGAGCTGGTTGGACATCGAGATAAACAGCGTGTTCACCGAAGAGACACGTCCACGCATGGCTTCGGGCGTACGCGTGAGAAGCAACGTGCTGCGGATCACGACGCTGATATTGTCAGTCGCACCCAGTATGAGCAGCATGAACAGGGACAGCCAGAAAATATGCGAGAGGCCAAAGATGCAAGTAGCCAACCCGAACATTGCCACAGCCAGTAACAGCGTGCGTCCGGCGCGTTTAAAGGGCGGCAAATGTGCCAGACAAAGCGTCATGGCTAGCGCACCGACAGAGGGTGCAGCCTGCAAAAATCCCAGTCCGCTGGGACCAACGTGCAGAATATCGCGTGCGTAGATCGGCATCAGCGTGGTCGCGCCGCCCAGCAGTACCGCGAAAAGATCGAGCGTGATCGAGGCCAGGATAACCTGAGTTCGGCGCAAGAAGGTCAGCCCCTCCATTAGCGAATGCAGGGTGGTTTTCTCGCTGGGCTGGATGACTGGTTGCTTGCCACGAATCAACACCACGCAGAGAATGACCACCATCAGCGCTACGGCATCGATCAGATAAACAGGCGTGGCGCTATGAAAGATTGCAATTATCAGACCACCCAGTGCTGGTCCCATCATCGAGGCCAGTTGCCAGGAACTACTCTCCCAAGTTACGGCGCTCTGATAGGCATCGCCCGGCACGACCTGCGAGAGCATGGCCGAACTGGCGGGACTACTGAAAGCTTCCGCACAACCGATCAAGACCAGGCAACCGTAGATCGGCAGCAATGGGCCGTGGGTGTACGATAAAAACGCTAGGCCCAGGATACTCAAAAAGAGCACACAACGGGCAAATAGGACGATGCGTTTGCGATTGGCTCGATCAACGATATGTCCGGCTGGCAGGGAGAGTACGATAACTGGTAGCACCTGGGCCAGCCCAACAAAGCCCAACGCTAGAGCCGAGTTGGTGCGCTCGTAGAGTTCCCAGCCAATCGCGACAGAAAGCATCTGCTCACCAATTGAGCCAAGAAAAACCGCGAGACAGAAGAAGCGAAAATCCCGGTGGCGCAATGCCTGATAGGGATCGTGGCGCTCTGTGAGCACTGGCATAGTATTGTTCGTTTGAGAAAGAGGTATAGCTTCGGAAGATAACACTTCCGGTTGATCTGTTGAACTCACGCTGTTCCTTTTATAGAGAGTCATGCTTGATTGAAAACTGTCACAAACGTATACACGACCTGCGAATATTTCTATAGTAGAGTATACCACATCTATTGATTGGGCAGGTTCCGGTACCTGAAAATGTGAGTTTGCTCATAGGAAAATTACTTGGTTCAGGCTACCATTGGATGCAGCCTATTTCTAACGTCATCCATACATGATATGATATGGATACAACATACTCTATTTTCGCACTGAGCATCTATTTACAAACCTGGCATACTATAGCAGGCGATAGATTGGAGACGTATAATGGGCATACTGATGCGATTTTGTCTGTAGCTTGGTCACCCAATGGACACTTCTTGGCTTCTGGTGGTGTGGATACGATGGTGCGTATCAGGTGTGATCCGTCTATGTTTCTGTAAATAGCTGCTTTACATCGAAACGAGAGAATGTATATTGTTAGAGAGAGTGGGCATAGGAGTCACGAGCGTTTTTTGTATAGATTGCGGCGCAGCCAATCCGCTACATGCGAAGTTTTGTTTTGCGTGCGGTGAGGTGGTCGCTGGGCAGGGTCAGGCGTTGCAAACTGCGGACATGACCATGCAGGTCAAGGCGCTCAAAAACGTTAGCGCAACTGGGCTGCTCAAGCCTGGCGAGGTGCTGAAACGGCGCTACAAGATGCTCAGCCAGATTGGTCAGGGCGGCTTTGGCGCGGTCTATAAGGCTGAGGACAAAGAACTGGGTCAGCGTCTCCTAGCGGTGAAAGAGATGAGTCAGCAGCATCTGAGTCAGCAGGAGATCGACGCAGGTGTTGAGGCATTTAAGCGTGAGGCGTTGATGTTGGCCGGGCTGAGGCACGAGCATTTGCCACATATCTACGACTATTTCGTGGAAAACGAACGCTGGTATCTGGTGATGGACTATATCGAAGGGGAGACGCTAGAAGAGCATTTCGAGAAGTCCCGTGATGGCAGCCTGCCCCTGGTGATGGCTCTGAAAATTGCGCTGCAACTGTGTGAAGTGCTGGACTATTTGCACACGCGTCAGCCGCCGATTATTTTTCGCGACCTCAAGCCTGCAAACGTTATTCTCACGCCCACAGGTGATCTCTTCCTGATCGATTTCGGCATTGCGCGTCACTTCAAGCCAGGCCAGGCCAAGGACACTATTGCGTTCGGCTCGCCAGGGTACGCGGCTCCTGAGCAGTACGGCAAGGCGCAGACCACACCACGCGCTGATATTTACAGTTTGGGCGCGATCCTGCACCAGATGTTGAGCGGTGCTGACCCCTCGCTTGCGCCCTTTCGCTTCACGTCGCTTACTGAGCACGATCCGGCGCTGCAACATCTGGTCATATCAATGTTGGAGATGGATGAGACACGGCGTCCGGCCAGTATCGTTACTGTACAGCAAACGTTGCGCCATATCCAGGCGCATCCAGCCGCGCCCACGCCTGTCTCCAGGCGGGCTGGTCAGCTTTTGCCATCTATGCCATCTGTGCTTCAACTTCCGGCAATCCTGATGCCGCTTTCACCAATAGCGCCAGTAGTCGTGCATAAACATCATTATGGTGTCGTGCGCATCGTGGCCTGGTCGCCGGACAGCAAGTACGCTGCCTCGGCAACTGAAGCCATCATTCGTGTGTGGGATGCATGTACCAACCAGAATATCTGCTCCTATCGCGAACACGCAGGCGAGATCAAGCACATGGCCTGGTCCCCAACCACCATGCGCATTGCCTCGCTCAGTGAAGAGAACAAAGTGTGTATTTGGGATGCCTATAGCGGTAAGACCATCAACGCCTATCCCGGCGATCCAGGCTTTAAGCGGAACGTGGCGCGTGTACTAGCCTGGTCCTCTGACGGGCGTGTGCTGGCTGTGGGGGGCAGCAAGTATTTTCATATCTGGGATACAGATACAGGGAGACTGCTTGCAAAGCTGCGGGGCAGACTCTCCGCTCCGTGTAGTTCGCTGGCCTGGTCGCCGGATACAAGAGTCTTTGCCGCCGCGCAAGGCAATCAGGTTATGGTTTGCATGCTGAATGCCAAGCCAAGTACCCTTTATTATCGCTATACCGCGCCAGTCAACGTTGTGGCTTGGTCGCCCAATGGTGTCTATCTGGCCTGCGGCGGCGCAGATCAGATGGTGCATGTTTGGAATGTGCGCACTGATACATTAGTGGGTATCTATCGCGACCATAGCCAGCCGATTAGCACGCTCTCTTGGTCGCCCGATAGCCAGCGTATCGTTTCCGGCAGTTTCGCCGTCAACATCAACATCTGGGATGCTCTAACCGGAGTGGGTGTCGTCTCGTACAATGCCCATGCTGGCTCCGTACTATCCGTGGCCTGGTCGCCCGATGGCCGTTCAATCCTCTCTGGTGGCTCTGATCGCAGAGTGTGTATCTGGCAAGCGCCATAGGGGATTTCAAAGTGAAAGGTTGTGTTTTATGACTGTTTACACCATGGTTCCAGATCGACAGACATTGCATGGACAATTTTCTCGTGACTTTCCCCCAGTCCTCACCATTGATTCTGGTGATACGGTTATCTATCGCACACTTGATGCAGGCTGGCATATCGCGCCGCGCCATGCAACAGAAGCGCCCCAGCAATTTAGCCCACGCAAACCAGAGTATGACGCCGGCCACGCACTCTGCGGCCCCCTTGCCATTCGCGGTGCCCAACCAGGCATGACATTGGTTGTGCACATTAACGAAATCCGACCAGGAACCTGGGGATGGACCAGGGCCGGTGGCTGGGCTAGTCCTGTCAATACGCGTCTGAAACTCGCGGAAGTGGCAGGGCTGACCCACCTCTGGACGCTCGATCCTGACGCTTTGACTGGACAAAACCAGGATGGTTTCCAGGTGCAGTTACACCCTTTTATGGGCGTGATGGGTCTGCCCCCTCAAGAGATGGGGATGCATCCGACTGGCCCGCCACGCGTCTGGGGAGGGAATATAGACTGCAAAGAACTCGTTGCAGGCAGTACGCTTTATCTGCCCATTTCTGTACCGCTTGCACTCTTTTCAGTTGGGGATGGACACGCACTCCAGGCTGATGGGGAAGTCAGTGGCACAGCGATTGAATGTCCAATGGAACGGGTCGAGCTGCGATTTGAACTCGACGAAACGCGCACATTGAGCACTCCATGCGCCAATACACCCGCTGGCTGGATCACGCTGGGCTTTCACGATGATCTGCATGAGGCCACCATGATCGCACTCGACGCTATGTTGACGTTGATGACCCAGCAGTACGCATTGACGCGCCAGGATGCCATCGCATTAGCCAGCCTCGTGGTTGACCTGCATGTGACTCAAGTAGTAAATGGAGTCATAGGAGCACACGCCATCTTGCCTCACGGGGCACTGAAACACGTCTAATCGTGCTACAGATGAGAGGTACGTTGCTCGTTTTTAACGAGGGAGTATGAGGTGCCGAAAAATTTCTGTTTCTGGCATCTTATACTCTCTTGGCGATAAATATAGTTAAAAGAGATTGAAACGGTTACAATGAAAACACGACCATGCCAAGTTATCAAGTGAGGTAGGTCCACCGTGTTTCTCAGCAATCACATGGTCTGATTCGTGCGGATAGTACATATCTGATTCATGGATGAGGCAGTATTCGCACCGTCCTCGCGCACGTTCTTAGACCTGTCGCCGCAAACGTTCGGAGACGGAGGATTTCTTAGGCATAATCTTATGATGCCTGTTGTCTTAGTTGATGATGAGCTTCAAGTTTTACCAGCTCCATAAGATATTCAATGACCAAATAACTATCGAGTTCTTTGCGTTCTGCTTCTGTAAGTCCACTGTCACGGTCATTATTGATAAGTTCATATGCACGTTCAGCTACCTTGGAGGAGGGATGGAAAGCTACAATTTGTGCAGGAGTTGGATGATACGCAAGAAACTGTGCGATTTCAGTGGCGGCTTGCGTTTTGAGAAGCATGGTCACTTTCTCCTTCTACCGAAAAAACATCGTTCTCAGGCCCATTGAGTTGTTCTTTTTGATGGTACAATAAGAGCATATCATAGAATAGGCTATGTTGCAAAAACACTGACAAGAATGCGTTCCCCTCTGTTGAGGTAGTTGCAAAAAGAGATTTGCTCTTATCCTGGATTTCCTGATATGCTTAAAAGCGGAACGAAAGCATTGTTTTGTGATGGATAAACACACATGAAGAGGAGCGAACAGTGAAATTTGACCTCGATGAAGAGCAATCAGATATTCGCGACATGGTTCGTCGTTTTACTGAAGAGCAGATCACTCCCCACGCCGAAGCCTGGGATGAAGAGTACTATTTTCCGCGTGAAGTGTACACACAGATGGCTAAGCTGGGCTTAACGGGTATGGCTGCGCCTGAAGAATATGGCGGGATTGCGCTGAGCCGATTTGCGGGGGCGTTGGCCTATGAAGAACTGGCGAAGGGCGATATGGCTACCGCCGTGGGCCTGTCGGTGCATAACATGATTACCGGCTCAATTGCACATTTTGGCAATGAGGAGCAGCGGCGGCGCTGGGTGCCTCGGCTGGCTGCGGGCGAACTGCTCGGTGCATTCTCGCTCAGCGAGGCGGGGGCTGGTTCGGACGCGTCCAGCTTGCGATGTCGGGCAGAATTGCGCGGGGACACCTATGTACTCAATGGCAACAAAATGTGGGTGACGAACGCGGGTGAGGCGGATATTTATCTTGTCATGGCGCGTACTCTGCCGGGGCGTGGCTCTGGCGGCATCAGCTCTTTTGTGGTGGAGAAGGGCACGCCTGGCTTCACTTTTGGTAAGACCGAACGCAAAATGGGCCTGCACGCTTCCCCCACCCGCGAGTTGATTTTCGAGAACTGTACTATTGCAGCCTCGCAACGTTTGGGCGTAGAGGGTCATGGCCTCAAAGTCGCGTTCTTCTCATTGGATGGTGGCCGCGTGAATATCGGGGCGATGGCTGTGGGCGTGGCTCAAGCTGCGTTCGAGGTAGCCACGCGTTATGCTCACGAGCGCGAGCAGTTTGGTCAGCGCATCGACGCCTTTCAGGCCATCCAGTTTATGCTGGCCGACATGGCGATGAAGATCGAGGCTGCACGCTTGCTGGTCTACGAGGCTGCGTACAAGATGGACACGGGCCAGAAGGCGGGCATGTACGCCTCAATGGCTAAATGTTTCGCCACCGATATGGCCATGGAGGTCGCGACTAACGCCGTGCAGGTGCTCGGTGGTGCAGGCTATGTGCGTGATTATCCCGTCGAACGCTATATGCGCGACATCAAGGTTTCGCAAATTTTCGAGGGAACGAATCAGATTCAGCGCGTGGTGATTGCGCGTGCATTGTTGAGTGGTTTAAGCGAACAAAAATAATTGAGCAAGCTCTTCTACTCAAAAGCTAGGAAGCTAGGTCAGGCATGTGCCTGACCTAGCTTCTTTCTCTATAAAAATGATAGGAGACAATTGCCAAAAAATCCTGACGGTGCCTGGACATTTCAATATGCAACATGCTATAGTAGTACATATCAATCATGTTGGATATTCTGAAATTTTGCGAATACATACCTTGGAAGGATACACTTATGGCAAAAATCGAGATCCCACCTGAGCACCGATTTGACGCGCAAGCTCAGATTCATCTGAATATTCAGAGCGCATTGCAGGACTTCGTCACATACTTCAATGTTCAACACAATAATATCGTGAGCAAACTCGATCCCAAGCAAGCGATGCACTTTACCCAGTGGTGGGATAACCTGCGCTTATGTGTTTCCCAACATGCTGATTTACACGAACATCTTGCTCTCCACCTCAAAAATGCTGGCCAGAGCTATTATCAGCTTGAGGGAGAAATTAGCACTTCACTCACACCCAAGCCCTAACCAAACACCTGTGCAGAGGGCATTCCCGTGTGCTGTTGTGTGTGTTGCACTGCTCACATATATGATCCAAAAAGAGGAATACATTACCATTTCCATGAAGGAAAGGATAGAGCGTTATGGACGGCCACTGGCTACTTTCGTTTCTGGAAAGCATTCGCAAAGACGTTCCTGGTTTGCTGCAAGGTGCATTTGATGACTTGGTTCAATTGGTGCGTAACATCGTTGATGCACTCGAACAGGTTGTTGCGCCCCCAGAGGCGATAGATACTGGGAAACGGCACCTGAGCATTCATCACACCACTTTACTCAACCATGCCTCAACGCTCAAAACCAACCTTGACGATTTTCAAACAGTCTATACTGGTGATGGGAGCGATGGCTACCATCAAGCCGCGTACCAGGCCCATCTCCAACTTGGTCAACTGACTGACCATCTGTCATTTGCCATGGGTGCCCATGACTCCATCAGTACCAATCTCGGAGATGGGCAATTTGCCCACAACGCTCTCGGCTCCATGCTCGGCGCGATGGTCTTCTCCTCTCCTTCGCTGCCGGAAGGAACTCCCCTCGTTGCTGGTGAGGGGGTGGGCGCTGGTTTTTCCATGGCTGCTCTTGTGGCTGCGATGGATGCCGTAGGCGTAACGCTTACTGGCCTTGCTACCGCTGCTCTGCCATATGTTGTTGTGGGTACTGTTGCTCTTGTGGTTGTGACTGCACTGTCTGGGGACTCCGTACAGACGACAACTCTACCAATCGTTCTCACCATTCCTCAAGAGGCTCAACTTCCTAAGCCACGACCACTTACTCCTGAAGAAGAGCAAGTGGTCCAAGATATTCTCAATGAATTGCAAGGGGCCGGTCTGCAAGCCAATCAAGCATGGATTGAGTATCTCATGCGTATCCTCGGATTAAGCTTGACGGCGAAAGAGGCTGGGGCCGTTATCCGTTGTATGATGAGTAAAGGATATATGCCTCAAATTACCAACAGATCGACAACATCAAAAATACAAATTGCCCTTAGCAAGGTGTGGAATAACCTTGGCCATCTTACACAACAGGATTTAGAAGGTGCTTGGAAAGATGTTCATCCCGATAGAGTAACTTATCCTAAAGGAGAACTTCCATCTGGAGCACAACACTTGGGAGAAGTGACCAATGCACGCCAATCGTTAGATAACCTACAAACAACACTACTGGATGCTCTGACCAATCCAGCAACTCCAGAAAATCTGCGCAAGGTTTATCAGGATCTTTACGATGTCTGTGAAAACACTAAAAATTACATAAACGGGAAAATTTATGGTTCAGATCCACCACTGAAATGGCCAGACCCCAAGGGAAACATCCCCTTTGGGGATGACCTGATCTCAAAATCTGGTTGCAAGTAGTCGTATACTAGCAAAAAAAGGAAATTATACCCATGTCTGAAGATAATCAAGAGCAGCAAGCAGAACTTATACAAAAAACACAAGCTCTCCAGCAAAACAAAGTGCCACAATCACAACTCTACAGCACTATTTGGGATCTTGGCAAAGCTGAGTATCTGCCAGCCAAGCCTGTCATAGAGAGGTATTTAACCCATGATAACGATGAAATACGCATTGCAGCGCTCCAAGTAATCGTTGGACGCTTTGCTGCCAGGGACCGCAAATATTGGGAGATGGCACGCGATCTGTTAACTGACGACGACTCCGGCAATCGCATCGATGGCACCTCGCTGCTTGGGACCTTCAAGCGCAATACGCAAGATGAGGAGACGCTGCGCCTGCTCGCTCCTCTGGTCAGCAACACGCAAGAGAACCCCATCGTTCGGCGCTCAGCCTATGCAGCCATGTGCGGCATTATCCATTTTGTTCCCCTTGAATTGTGGAAATACACCAGTTCTGACTTCAATCTCGAACAAGATGCTGATTGGGAACTGGTCGATAGGTATCAGAGCGACACGTAAGCTTCACTGATGAGCCTAGTCATCACTTACATGCGTGAGGTGGCTGCACAGGATGAAGCCGATAAGCTGATGGAACAGAGTAATAGCCTCTTTGATCTGTACACGGGTATACTGAAACTATAATAGTAACTAACTCCAGGAGAGGAATAAGGAACAAGAAGCATGGCTCAATTTCAGAAGGATATTGCAGAGATACAAACGAAGTTACAGGGTGTCATAGGCCAAAAGACCTGGGGAGTCAAACGTGGAATGGGAACGTTTGTGACCATGGAATTTGGACCACCTCAACCGCCAAAATATCCGAATGGGACATCTCACGGCGAATGGCATCTTTGGGTCTATGGTGGTGCATGGCGTTTGGAAAAAGGAGAGCACGTTATTGTAGCTTCAGACGATGCTCGAACAAAAATGGAGGCGGAGATCCAATGTATCGAAGGATGTGTCCTTCAATCATTTGAAGTCATGACTCCAGCTCTTGATGCGCTTCTTACCTTTGAACAGGAGATTGTCCTCCGTATTTTCAGCATCTATTCTGAAGAGACGGAGGATCGCGGGATGGATAATTGGCTGCTTTACACACCAGATGCAGGGAATGTGATCACTGTTCATGCAGGCG
>JBDTBU010000008.1:0-11120 GCA_039923935.1 Ktedonobacteraceae bacterium
CCAGTATACGCCTGCTGGAAATCTTCCAGTGCCGTTCTTTCTGGACGAGTCGTCAGGAACAGCACGACCAGCCACTTTGACTCTTGCACTGGTTGGTTCTGGAATGGATTGTGCGCAATAATCTCTGCCAACTCGGCTGAAGTTCGCAGCATGACTTGCACGCGAAAGCCGAATTTTTGGGCGAAGCTATCCTCAATCTGCTTGGTAAGTTGGGTGGTGTCTGCGTTATCGCTGGTAAACACGACGTTTCCGCTACGAATATAGGTGACGACATCCTGTAATCCCAGCGCTTCATGCAGTTCCCTGAGTTCATCCATCCGTACCTGATTACCACCAACATTAATGCCTCGAAACAGTGATACAAACGTGGGCACTTGTGATACCAGCCTCTCTCATTCCCCGAATGCGGCTATCTTTCTTTTACACGAGAAACAGCCTATCCAACCGCCCATTGTGAGATGACGTTATTGTTATCGACAACGGTAATGCTTTTGCTATCGGCTGACCAAGCGAATGTGGCAAGGTTGCCTGAAGACCCATAGGTGCCATTTAACTGGACTGTTTGCCTATTGGCTGTACTCCAGATGGTGAGTGTCTCACTGTCGATGGCTGCCAGGAATGTTTCATCTGGTGACCAGAGAGGGCTGAGTGTACTATGAAATGTACCTTCAAGCACAATTTCTGTTTGATTGCTTGCTATATCAGTAATCCATACATATCCATTTATAATAGTGGCGAGTTTTTCCCCTCCTGCTAACCATACGATAAATGAAATACTAGAACCATTTGCATATATTGGCAATACTGCACCGAAAGAACTTACCTTTTGGTAGGTATGACTATCCCAAATCTCTACAGACCAAGTGGTGTCACCTGAGCCATTGGTGGAGTCAGGAAAAGCTAGGTAGCGGCTGTCAGGCGACCAAGCACTAACAGTACTATAACTGTAGTAGGGAAGTGTATTTTGAAAAAGCTGCTTTCCATTTGTTGTTTGTAGCAATGTAAAAGAGGTGCTGTCAAAGCTATTTGGGTCAGAATAGTTGATAGCGCAGTATTGCCCATCAGGAGACAATGATATGCTATTCATAGGCGACGGACCTATATTAAGCGCTATCGTAAATGTGAAGAGTTCCTGACCATTTTTCGCGTTCCAGGCTTTGAGCATTCCTGTACTTGCTAGCGCGAGAATTGTGCTGTTATCCAAAGACCACTGCACCAGAGAGCTGGGAAAATTGGCAGATATTCCAATGTTGAGCATGCTCTGCTGGCTTGGCACTTTATAGAGTTCTATCTGGTTCTGTTGCATATTAACAACAGCAGCATAGCTTAGATCAGATGACCAATAGGTTGGCCCGTTGAGTGGCACAGCCGCTACCTGATTGGTAGCTGTTGCGGTAGCAGCATCGTCCTGCGCGGTGGCCGTAGCTGCTGTATCTGGATCGATCCCGTTCTGGTATGATGATTGATATGTCAAATTGGTTTGAGGTTGGATGTTTGAGAGTGCCGTCGCGACCCCGCCGATGAGCATAGCCCCGCCAACGACCAGGGCAGCAGTGACTACGTTGCGGCGCGACGTTTTGCGGGCAGGGGAGACGCTGCTAAAGAGGTGTTGTTGCCTGAACGCGCTGGCGGCTGGCGGCGTCTGGCCCTGCGGAGGGAGCCAGATATGTTGCGTGTGGGCTTGCGCGTGGATGCTTTGGAGTGCCTGGATGTCGGAGCGCACTTCGAGGATGTCGGCTGGTCGCTGCGTGACATCGAGGGCGACCATGCGCTGGATCAAGGCGTCGAGTTCGTTGATACCATCGATACCGTAAAGACGCAACGGGGGGAACTGGAAAGGGTGATCGGCGGGATCATCGCCTGAAATCAGGCAATAGAGTAGTGCACCCAGGCTGTAGATGTCCGCCTGCGGTGTTGTCTGGGCACGACCATACTGTTCTGGGGCTGCGAAACCGGGCGAGCCAAAGGGGATGGTGTCCTTGGCCTGGCCTAGCTTGAAGTGGCGGGCAATGCCAAAGTCGATCAGGTAGAGCCGCCCGCTTGGTGTGCGCATGACATTGCCAGGCTTGATATCGCGGAAGATGACTGGCGGTTGTTGGGTGTGCAGGTAGTGCAGAACATTGCAGAGGTGCAGCCCAATCGCCAACGTCTCTCCTAACGGCAGACCAGCTTTGGCGGGCAGTGCGTTCGCAACATGTTGTTGAAGATATGCGTCGAGGGTTGAGCCATCGATGAAGTTCATGACCAGATACCAGTGCTCAGGATCGCTGAAACGATCAAAGATACGTGGCAAGAGCGGATGATTGAGCGTCGTGAGAATCTGTGCCTCGCGATTAAAGGCGTCGGTAGCCTCGATAATCTCTTGCGAGGATAGCCCCTTGAGGTTGATTTGCTTGACCGCCACGAGACGATTTTTCTCCCATGTGTCCCGCGCTTGATAGACCGCGCCAAAACCGCCTGCACCGACCTCTGCCAGCACCATGTAGCGCTCGTTGAGTAGTGCAGATGTTTCGTGCATGCCTGCCGAGATTGCCAGCGGTTGCTGGCAGGCATGGCAGAGCGCGTTCGCCGGTGCATTATCGGCCCCGCACTGGGGACAGAAGCGAGATGTTGTCATGGCAAATCCGTTCTTCCTTGAAAGACACTGTGTATTTATACAACGTTTGGACAAGATGGATATCCAAGAGTATTGTTTGTTCTCTTATTATAGATGAGGCGAGCCGTTTGAGCAAGGGTGTTCTATCGTTGCTGCGTTTCCTTGATGGAGAGAATATGTTGTAAAATAGAACCAACCACTCAAAAAAACGTTTACAGGAGTAACGCATTATGAACGAAGAATATTTGCAAACGTTGCAGCTTGGTGAGGCGTGTGTCACTATCTTAACTCTGGCTTTGTTGCGCTGGGATCTAGAGCAGCAAATGCCGATCCCACGCCAGGAGCGGCCTGCTCGTTATGCTCATCTTTTTGAACAACCTAGCCAGGTGCCGGTTCGGTGCGTACATATCTCGTTGCCGGGCGTATCCCTGCTCGTCGATGCTTGCACATCCACAGCCTTTTTGGGCACAGAATATGAACAACCTGGCGCTCCAGTCTATCCAGATTTGCTCGATCAACTGGCTAGCGCGGGCGTTTCAGCCGAGGAAATCACGCATGTGGTGATTACGCATCACCATTTCGACCACATCATTGGCCTAACCAGGAAGCAGGGAGAGGTGTTCGTGCCCTGTTTCCCGCGTGCGCGTCACTATTTGGGGCATGCTGATTGGGAAGTGGCATCTGTGCAGGAAGCTCTGGGTCGGCCAGATTCGGTTGTACATTCGACGCTGGCTGTGTTGCAGCACCAGGGTTTGCTGGAACTGGTAGATGGCGACCATGATCTGGGTCACGGCCTGCGTATTCTGCACACTCCGGGAGAGACACCAGGACACCAGATTCTGCGCCTCGAAGCTGACGGGCACACCCTTTACTGCCTGGGCGACCTCTATCATCATCTGGTTGAGATTGAGCAACCAACCTGGATGGCACCTTGGGACGATTCCGCGACGATGTTGCCTAGTCGCCAGCGCCTTACCCAGGCAGCCCTCGCGGAAAACGCGCTCCTAGTTGCCGCGCATATCCCAACTGTGGGTGGCCTGGGAGTCACCGCCGATGGTGTGTGCTGGGAAGCCAGGACGCTTTAAGTAGCAATTTCGACAGGAAGCTGCACTTGGGAAATAGGAATGAGAACGTGTTATATTTCCATTTCTGCCAGATAGGGTAGCGAGGTGATTCCACCGTAGCGCGTGCAACTTAGGCCCGCCGCCTTATTCGCGAACTCGCCCAGTGCTTGCAATTCGTGCACGCTCAGCGCAGCTAATTGCGTCGTGGTGATCCAGTTGTGTTCCATGAGCTTGTACAGGACTGCGCCCATAAAAGCATCACCTGCACCAGTTGTGTCGAGTGCTTGGCGCGTTGCGGCTGCTATCTCGATGGTGAGTTGGCGCGTGATGAGTAGTGCACCCAGTTCGCCACGCGTGATGATGACTAGGCTCGGACCCTGTGTGAGCAACTGTTGTGCAAGCGCGGCCAGTCGTGGCGTATCGGCTGGATCGAGCGGCGTTGAGCGCGATTGTTCCAGATAATGCACCTCTTCCGCGCTGCATTTGAGCAGATCGACATGTGCCATTACGCGCTCCAACATCTCGCGTAGCTCTGCCTCCGCATGCCAGAGTGCCGGGCGGCCATTGACATCGAACGAGACTAGCAAACCGCGCTCATGAGCTTGCTCCAGAGCCGCTAGTGTGGCCGAGCGTGCAGGTTCCACCGTCAGCGACACCGAGCCAGCGTGCAAGATCGTCACATCTTCCCAGGCTCGTTCGTCTAGGTCGCTCACCTCCAGTAGCGTATCCGCTGTGTGATGCCGATAGAAGCTGAATTCGCGCTGGCCGTTTGCTTGCAGCGTGACCAGTGCGAGTGTCGTATTGGCCTGCGAGGTTATCGGAACAGAGCGCGTATCGACCTGATTTTCGCGTAACACACTGAGCAGCAAGCGTCCAAAGCCGTCCTCGCCCAGCTTGCCGACAAAGCGAGCCGCGCCGCCCAAACGGGCCAGTGCCACCGCTGCATTTGCTACGGCCCCACCTGGATGAGGCTGATAGCAGAGCGAGCCGTTGTCATCGGACGGATGGGGGATAAAGTCGATCAGCATTTCACCGATGAAAAGCGCGTATTGCATGCTTTGTCCTCTAGCCAGATATTCAGTCCAACATCGATTCTAGAGGTGCACCCACGACGATGAGTGAGCCACTGGTCAGGGCCGGATTGATAGTGGCTAGGGCGATTTGCTGGCCCATCTCGGTTGCGGTTGGGAGCGCTCCTTGTGTGGTGCGGCGTTGCTCGATCAGGCCGGGTGCTGTACGTTCCAGTAGCTTGGGCGTGATAGTGCCTTCGACGAGATCACCAGTTACGATGAGCAGGCGCAGACCACGGGCAGCGAATTCTTTCTGGCGAGCGCGTAGAGCTTGTTCGCCAGCGTACTTGCTCGCAGCCACAGGCTCATAGGCTGGCAATTGCTGCATACGGCCATAGAGGTGCGCCCAATGACTGGTCACGAAGGTGATCGTAGCGCCGCTCGCCAGCAAAGGCAGTGCAGCTTCAACGAAGGCCAGTTGGGAGTCGCGGTTGATATGCATGGCATAATCCGGGTCAGCCGCGACCAGAGCGCGTTCCATGCCGCCTGAAGCGTTGAGGATCAGAGCGTCCAGGTGCCCAGTCCACTGACGCAACGCCTGGAAGCACTGGACAATCTCTGCGCTGTGGGTCATATCGCAGGGCAGGGCAAGACCGCGCTGACCCTGCTGTGTAATTGATTCGACGACTTGCTGTGCCCGCGCTACTTTGTTGCGATAAGTCAGCGCGACATCGTAGCCCTGTTGTGCCAGTGTCAGCGCAGTCGCGGCGCCGATCCCGCGTGAGCCGCCTGTCACCAGGGCTACCCGGCGCTTGGCTGTATCGTTGGGTTGTATCGTGCTCGGCTGGTTAGTTGTGTGTTGTTGAGACAAAAAAGACCTCCTATATCTACTCTCTTAGACGAACAGCGGGCACGGAAGTAATCACATTCAAACATCTCTTTCCAATTGATCAATATTTCTATTGATAAGGCATGGTTCAAAACCATGTGACAGTTTGAACGATCAGGCAGCCAGGCAAGAATAGCCTAAAGCTGCTAATCAAGAATTTTCGGGTGGACTATCTCCTGCCCGTTGTAAGGGGGAAAGTCGCTTATGAATACCATAAGGAGCAATACGGTGATTATATCAGATAGCGAGCAGAGAGAGGAAATCCGCCGAAAGCGTGCGATAAACGGCCAAATGAGGCCGAACAATGCTATGCCAATTTTCTACGGCACTACTGGCACGGACCGCTTGCTCCCAATCAGCCAAAAGGCTGGCGGCTGCTCGCTAGGTAGGGTGAATCCCTTTGGAAGGATAGTGGCCCAAACCTGTCCGCTGTGAACATCAATCACATTCAGAGAGCCTTTTCCACGCTGACTGCTGTATTGTTCATCCAGGGCCAAGGTACGCGCTGTTTCCGCCTGTTGCTGGTCCATCCACTGTTGCGCACGTTGCCCCACTTCTTTGACCACGCTGGCGATCTTTCCCAAGCTGATCTCGATCCCATGCAGGCTTCTCAGGCTCGATTGAATGCCTCGATAACTGGCGTGCATTTCGATTAACATGGTCAGGATCAGCGTGCGAACTGATGGGTTTTGCTTCGGGGGGACGACTTTTTGCCCCAACGCCTCTTCCAGTGCCTGCCGTCCAGTTGTCTCCCAACGGTACAACGTCTGACGAGAGACGTGATAGGCACGGCTCAACTCGCTCACCAACCCGTAGGTGGGCTGAGCCAACATCTGACTGATCAGGTGAACGCGCTCCTGAATAGTGCTACAATGGATCCTGTTTCCTCCCTGAGAATAATGCTGTTTTTGACCGTTTCGCCGTATCTCTCAGGGATTCTTTTTGGCAACTTTTTGCGTCAATTGTCACATTGGTTCACGCTCGTTTTGAACCATGCCTAAACAAACCTAGCGCCCAGACGCTCCGCAGGCGCTCGACCAGTTATTGACCATCAAACAGGCTGTCGCACGCCTGGGGATCAGCGACTCCACATTCTATCGACTGATGCGTGACCGTATCTCCGGTATTCCTGTCATACGGATACCCGGACATATGACTCGCATTCCATCGGCCAAGTTGCAACTCTGGATTGAGCAGCATACCGAACAGGCTGGTTAAGGCTGCGTGGCTCATGTGCCCACATTCCCTATCCTTTTATAACGGGAAAGAGAGGTTTGTCTACCATAGTCGCATACTCCGCTCGTAAACAGTCGCCGGAGCAGCCATCTGCCCTGGTGGATCGTGACGAGGTTCGCCGCGCTCTTCAGGCGCTGACGCTGCCAGGGCAGGTGATCGAGTTACGCATTTTGAATGCGAGAACGGCGGAATCCCCGCGTTACGCCTACGACGCCGAGTTGCTGAATTCTATCACACCTACTACTGTAGTATTAGCCCTATTCGCCAGGATGTCTCATGCGAAAGAAGCTTTCCAGTGAGACAGTGGTAAAAGCGTTACAACGCTGTTTGCTTGTTTCTCTGTCATTATAATTCCGCTTGCTTGTTTATTTGTAACGCTGCTTGCTTGTTGACAATATCAAAAATATACATTAATATATGCATAGATGTTACCAACTGTATACGATGTTTCAAAGGAAGCTTGCTTCCTTGCTTCTCTGAGGAAAAAGAGGTGTATCTCTGGTTCGTCAAGCGTTTCTCCGTAGGGCGTCTTCTTATGTACTTTGAAAGTCATAGTAGTAGTAAGAAAATCTCCAGCGTGTACTTGTCATGAGCGCACACTTGTGGGAGTTGGGAGAAAAGAGGAATGTATCGATGGAAGTGATCAAGGTTAGTCCCAGAGGTTATTGCTATGGGGTGGTCGATGCCCTCCAAGTGGTCCAACAGGCGATCAAAGACACCAGGGTTCCGCGCCCAATCCATATCCTTGGTCAGATTATTCACAATCGTCATGCCGTTGAAGCATTGACCGCCCTTGGGGTGATCACCCTGGACGGTCTTGACCGGATGGATCTGCTTGAACAGGTGACGGGGGGAACCGTCATCTTCACAGCTCATGGCGTCTCGCCTCTGGTCAAAGCACGTGCCAGAGAGAGAGGCTTGCATTGTATTGACGCAACCTGTCCCGACGTCACCGTCACCCATCAGCTCGTTTCTACGTTGGCTCAACAAGGCTATACCATTCTCTACATCGGCAAGCGTGGACACCCTGAGCCAGAAGGGGTTCTGGGAGAAGTTCCTGAACAGATGTTTCTGGTCGAGAATGAGGCTGATGTGGACGCACTTGCCCCCGAATTGCAACAGCGAGAGCGATTAGCAGTGACGACTCAAACCACGCTTTCCCAGTGGGATACGAAGCAGCTCATTGCCTATATCAAGGAACAGTATCCTCATGCCCAGGTTCACATCGATATCTGCGCCGCCACGCAGAAGCGTCAGGAGGCGGTCGCTTCTCAGGCAAAAGGAGCCGAACTGACAATCGTGGTGGGAGATCCGCGAAGCAACAATACCAATCGGCTGGTGCAAGTTTCTGAGGAGGTCGCAGGCGTTCCGGCAGTACGGATCGAGAATCTCTCTCAGCTCCGGCCAGAGTGGTTAGCTGGGAAAAAACGGATCGCTGTGACGGCGGGAGCCTCGACCCCAAGCCACTTAACACGTGAGGTCATTCGTTACCTGGAAGCCTATGACCCGCACACAGCACAGACAGAGACTCTCGTGCATATGCGAAAAGGGGATAAGGTATGAAGCGGCGAGCAACCAGACAGATTCAGGTGGGGACGGTCCCGATTGGGGGAGATGCTCCCATCACGGTCCAGTCGATGACCACGACATATACGCGCGATGTTCAGGCAACCGTTGCGCAAATCCATCGACTAGAAGAGGTGGGTTGCGAATTGGTCCGTGTGGCCTGCCCGGAAGAAGTGGATGTCCAGGCATTGGGGGCAATCAAACGCCAGATCCACCTTCCGCTCATTGCGGATATTCACTATAACGGAAAGCTTGCGCTGCTCGCGATTGAACAGCGGGTCGATGCTGTGCGTATCAATCCCGGCAACTTGCTCGGTGGACGTGAGATGTTCACCAGAATCGTCAATGCTGCCCGCGCTGCTGGCATTGCCATGCGTATCGGCGTCAACTCCGGTTCCATTGATGCACTTGAGCGCGGCTCACAGATGCGCAAGGTTTCGATGAAGATGCATGATGATGGCACGCTGGTGCGAACTGATCCCGCCGAGGAGCGACGGCGCGAACGTGAGCAGTTGGTCGAGCGCATGGTAGCGCGTGCGCTAGAGTACTGTGGATGGGCCGAGGATCTAGGCTTTTCCGCTTATAAAGTCTCGCTCAAATCGTCCAATGTGCTCACCGCCGTTGCGGCCTATCGCCAGTTTGCCGCCGCCTGTGATGTACCATTGCACTTAGGCATCACCGAAGCCGGAACCCTGGTCAGTGGTTCAGTCAAGTCAGCCGTGGGGTTCTCACAACTCCTTGGCGATGGCATCGGCGATACCATCCGGGTCTCTTTGACTGCCGAACCGGAAGCGGAGATCCCGGTGGCCTATGACATCCTGCGTGCCTTGGAGTTGCGCCATCGAGGAGTGACCTTTGTCTCCTGTCCCTCCTGTGGCCGCGTCGAGATCGATGTGCTCACAATTGCCAGCGAAGTCGAGAAGCGGCTCTCAAAGGTGCAGACCCCGATCCAAGTCGCGGTGATGGGCTGCGTGGTCAATGGCCCCGGAGAGTCGCGCGATGCTGATGTGGGGTTAGCCGGAGGACGCGGCAAGGGCGTGATTTATCGAAAAGGACAGGTGGTTAAAACCGTCCCTGAGAGCGACTTTCTTGAAGAAGTTCTCAAGGAAATCGCCAGTCTGCTGCCACCCGATGAAGCTCGCCTCGTCTATCCAGGTGATGGTGCGCTCGGCCCGGTGAGCCTGGGACGCACGCGCAAGAGCGGTGTTCCTCACTCTCTTGATCAGCAACGTGGGACGGAGCCTAGCAGTGAGAAGGCTTCCTTGCGTGGAGTCCCGTTACCTCTCCTTTCCCAAAGAGAGGTGCCCTGAGCAGAACATTCTTGAGATGGAAAGTTGGAGAAAAAGCGGAAAGAGAGAAGAAAATATGACTGTTCTGGCATCGACGACGTATCTATTCACTCGTTATGTGGAACTGATTCAAAACACGCTCCAGAGAGAGATCACGCGGCTGAGGAGGCCATCCTCCTCTCTCGTGAACCCTGTGCTTGACTCATTTTATGGACAGATGGGATATCATTTGGGCTGGCTGGATGCCCAACTCCTACCCATTCAACCGCAGACAGGTAAACTTTTGAGGCCGACCCTCCTCTTGCTGGCCTATGAGGCAGCGGGGGCCAACGGGGGCACCTTCAAGCGAGAGGAGAAGCTCCATCTGGGTCGTGCGTTACCCGCCGCCGTAGCTATTGAGATCTTCCATAACTTCACGTTAGTCCACGATGATATCGAGGATGGAGACCGGGAGCGCCGTCATCGCCCCACAGCCTGGGCTGTTTTCGGCATTCCTCTGGCTCTCAACCTGGGTGATGGACTTGCCAGCCTCAGCCGCCTGACTCTCCTCACACTCTTTGACGAGGGCGTGTCTACAGACCTGATTGCTCGTCTCGGATCGTGCTTTGATCGGACCGCACTCACCGTCATGGAGGGGCAGCACCTGGATCTCTGTTTTGAAACACAAGAACAGGTCACGATTCCGCACTACCTGGAAATGATTACGCGCAAGACGGCTGCGTTAATGGCCTGTGCAACAGAGATGGGAGCCATGCTCGGATGCAGTGATGAGCCGACCATCACAGCCCTCCGCCAATTTGGGTTGTGTTTGGGGACCGCGTTTCAGATCCGTGATGATCTGCTGGGGATGTGGGCGACGGGGGCAGAATCGGGAAAAACGCCTGCTGGGGATGTGCTTCGCCGCAAAAAGACCCTTCCCGTGTTACACGCTATCCAGCATGCATCTCCACAGGATCACGCTTGGTTGCGTACGTTCTACTCCCAGCAAGAAGCGCCCAGGAGTGAGCAGGTGGGACAGGTTCTCTCAATTCTAGAGCATACGCGCAGTCAGGAGTATTGCCAGCACGTTCTAACCGAACATTGTCTGTTGGCACGCGATGCGCTCAGACGTGTGCCCACTCCCGCTGTTCCTCTGGCGCAAGAAGCTCTTGCCGATCTTGGAGCATTGATTGAGTATGTTTCAGAAGATCTCTGGCCAATAGAAGCAGGAGATCGGGCAGCAGTGCAAGCGCAGGCGCTTCCTCTCAAGGTAGAGTCTGGTTGTCGAGAGAGAGACGACCAATAAGAGGTTCAAAAAAATCTATTTGAAAACATCATATTCATTCCGTAAATCTTACGGAGAGAAAGTAGGTACGTCATGGCAGAAGGATTGAAACAGCAGATGAGTTTGGATATCGCCGCAGCACGGGCGTTAACCACCACCACCAAGTCCGCGCCGCAGATGCAGGAGATCACTTCCCGCTGGCTTTT
>JBDTBU010000009.1:0-8056 GCA_039923935.1 Ktedonobacteraceae bacterium
AAATACTCATCCACTTGTCCGATAGTGAGGCAGTAGGCTATGAACGTATGCGCCGCACCATTGCGGAAGAGCGTCCCCCACTGCAAGCCTATGATGAAGCAGCCTGGGGCAGCAAACTCTACTACCATCAGCAAAATCCCCAGCTTGCGCTAGAACTATTCAAGCTGTTGCGCCAGTCCAGTGCCGCCCTGTTCCGCCAACTCCCTGCGGAAAGCTGGGAACGTGTGGGTCTGCACACGAAAAATGGCGAGATGAGCCTGTACGATATTTTTCTGATCTATCTCGATCATGGCGAGGCTCATTTGCGTCAGATTGAGGATGCGAAGCAATATCTGTAGTTTCCCTTATCAGGAAACGCTTCATGCCATCAATAGCTCCGTGATGAGAAGCGTTCATAGTAGTTTCATAGCTCATAGCCCTATGACTATAAGAAGTTTTTAGGAGGTATTTAGGAATGGCAACCAATGTATCGACGCGCACGCGCAATCTCCGGCAGGCGTATGCCCTGCTTCTCTTGGGCGCAGTCTGCCTGCTGCTGGCCTGGCTCTGGCATCCCGCAACTGGGACATATCCCCTGGGCGTGCTCGTGCTCGGCCTGGGGATGAGCATTGCCACGCTGCTGAATCCGCATCGCCTAGCTGCTGCGAGCTGCCTGCTCGCACCGCTCGGCCTAGCTGTGTTCCTATTCTTCAACCATACCATACCCGGCAACCAAGTGTTCCCGGCGTATATCATCGCCTTGGGACTTGGCCTGTTGGCCTGCGCTCTGCTGGCCAGGCACGGTTATATCGGGCAAGGACCAGTAACACCCGGCTTGATCGTGCTGGGAGTTGGTGTAGTCGAGTATTTGTTGATTGGCAACTATCTGCCGCATAACTTCGTTCCCTTTATGCTCTCATTCTGGCTGCCCGGAATTGGCCTGCTATTGCTGGGCATGTTGTATCTGGTGGCCAGTCTAAAAGCGTAGAAGGAACTGGTTTAGCCGGAAAAGCTCTCTTCCCAATTCTCTGCGGAAAGCGGGGAACGCGTCAGCCTGCACATGGAAAATGGCGAGATGAGCCTGTACAATATTTTTCTGGTCTATCTCAATCATGGCGAGGCTCATTTGCGGCTATACTATTGACTGAACTCTACCAATGAGAACACTGTTCAATGCGATGGACAATAAGGTGTAACTACGCAACTCCCCAAATAAAAGTCCTAAGAAACTGTTCAGAGCAGTGAATAATCTCTTAAAATAAGAGAATGGGAGAAGCCTCACTGTTCAAAAGCGTTCAAGCAATGAGGCTTTTGCAAAGATAAAACAAGGAGAGATATCTATGAAATTTTTGAGGTTCCACTGGTTTGATCTAGGATTAGGACTGGCAGTAGTTGCTGGGATTTTTTTGCTCATTCTTCGCCCCACTGGGCTGACTCTGTTGCTCTGGCTCAGCCTGATTACGCTGTTCCTGCATCAATTTGAGGAATATCGTTTCCCTGGCTATTTCCCTGGCATGATGAATTCCGTCCTATTTTCCAGCCAACAGCCCGACCGTTATCCTCTCAACGCGCAGACGGCGCTCGTCGTCAATGTAGGCATGGGTTGGCTGTTCTATTTCTTTGCAGCGGTCTTCAATGAACACGCGATCTGGTTGGGTATCGCCACAATCCTCGTTTCTGTTGGCAACCTTATTGGCCATGTCTTTCTTTTCAACATCAAAGGGAAGACGGTGTATAATCCGGGCATGCTGACCGCCATTCTGCTTTTCCTGCCATTCTCCGTTGTTTTCTTTTTCTGGGTGATCCAAAATCATGTAGCCTCGCCGCTCGACTGGATTGTTGGCATTCTCCTGGGAATAGCTCTGAATACTATTGGTATTTTTAAGATCATTGATTGGATGAAAGACAAAGATACCCCCTATGTTTTTCCTGCAAGATGTCTGGTTCCCGGACAACGCGCGGATCATTCAACGGGCGAGCGTTAAGGAACCTTCACGGCAACCTGAGCGACTTCCCACATTTGCATACTATCCTCACTCAACCTCTGCTATAATCACTCTTGAGAAGACAGTTCTCCTCACTCCCCTGGAGTGAGAGCCAGAGTTCCTTGAGGGTCCGCTAGGAGTGTCCCGTCATGAGGGGATGGGGTCTCGCCTGAGATTGAAATGAGGATAGCATGCAAACCGCCAACCTTTCCTTTTGCGTGGAAAACCTCTTCACTTTATTTCTGGACCACCCACGGCGGCGTTCAATCGTCACGGTATCTTCTCTTTACCCTCTTGCTTAGCGGGGAAAACGTAGGGAGAAAATGTTGGAACCTCGTTAGTAAAGTGTTGGAAGATTCGGATTAGGCTAATTAACGACTTTTAATCACCCATTTTTCTGAAAGTCGAAGATATTCGCGGCCTTCTCACAATCTTTTGACAGCGCAATCCTTGATGTGATACGCTCTAAGCCGATATCTACCCTTTTTGGCATAGAAAGTGCCGCCTAATACTCTATCAACCAAATAACTCATCTATATGGTGAAAGATGTGAGCGTGTAGGCGGCAGGGCGCGTCCTTTGGTGTGTAGCCCCTAAGCAGGAAGGAGCATTTGCATATCTTGCGCTGGTAGCGTACTATGATGTCAGCATTACAGACTGGCAAATCTTTCCTTCTGTCTCTCTTGGGACAGAAATCTCTCCGTACAACACCACACAAAGGAGTATGAACAACGATGAAGCGCGAAATCACCGTGACCGTGAATGGTCAGCAGCAGCGTTCAGAGGTAGAGCCTCGTTTGTTGCTGGTCCACTATCTGCGTGAAGTACTGGATCTGACTGGCACCCATGTGGGCTGCGATACCTCACAGTGCGGTGCCTGCACCGTGTTGCTCAATGGCGAATCCGTGAAGGCTTGCACCTTGCTGGCCGTTCAGGCCGATGGCTGCGACGTTACGACCATTGAAGGACTGGCACCCTCAGAAGAGAATTTGCATCCCATCCAGTCGAGTTTCTGGGAGAAGCACGGCTTGCAGTGCGGCTTCTGCACGCCAGGCATGATTATGGCCTCCTATCAACTGATTAAGAACAATCCCAATCCAAGCGAGGCCGAGATCCGTAAGGGTCTGGAGGGCAATATCTGCCGCTGCACCGGCTATCAGAACATTGTGATCGCGGTTCAACACGCGGCAGAGCAGATGCGCACAACGGCTTCCCAGCCAGTGGGCGCGTCGGGCGGCGAATAAGTTCAGTTGGGTTTCCTGTAGAACACGTTTCTGGCGCGTGCGTGCGTGAATCTGTCCGATGAACGCGACCAGTAGACGTTTTCCTGTCCCCAAAACGTGAGTATTTTCTGGTATGTTTGCCCTAAGAAAGGATCGGTCCAGTATGAGTATTGCAGCTCTGGTAGGTTCGCCGATCAAGCGGCGTGAAGATCCTCGCCTGATAACCGGCCAAGCCACCTATGTCGATGACATTAAGCTGGCCAGTATGCTCCATATGTCTGTCTTGCGCAGCCCTTATGGCCATGCTCGTATTAACAGTATCAACGTCGATGCTGCTCGCAAACACCCTGGTGTTGTTGCCGTGTATACCGCTGAAGACCTGAAAGGTGTCGTTGGCGTCGTGCCTGTGGCCGTACCTGTGGGTCTGGTCGCGCAAGGAATGGGAGTACGCTTCCCATTGGCTGAAGGCAAAGTGCGCTTCTATGGCGATCCTGTCGCGGTAGTAATTGCAGATGCACGCTATACCGCTCGTGATGCACGCGACCTGATCGAAGTAGACTACGAGCCATTGCCCGCTGCCATTGACGTTGAAAAAGCCATGCAGCCAGACGCTCCTCTGTTGTATGAAGCTTTCGGCACCAATGTCGCGCTTTCCAGCCATCCTGATTCCGAAGAGGTCGATAAAGTCTTTGCACAAACGAAAGCCGATGGCGGTATCAACTTCAAGGCGCGTGTTGTCAACCAGCGTCTTGCTCCCACACCGATGGAGACACGCGGAGTCGTGGCCCAGTTCACGAAATCCGACAAGAAACTGACAGTGTGGAGTTCATCGCAGATCCCGCATTTGCTGCGCAACTTGCTATCCTCG
Source organism: Ktedonobacteraceae bacterium (assembly GCA_039923935.1). GTDB lineage: Bacteria > Chloroflexota > Ktedonobacteria > Ktedonobacterales > Ktedonobacteraceae > Paraktedonobacter. The sequence continues at coordinate 4,055 of JBDTBU010000009.1, forward strand.
CAGATGGGCTTACCACAGCACCAGGTGCATGTGATTGTCCCGGAAGTAGGCGGCGGTTTTGGGTGTAAACTCAATGTGTATCCCGAAGAGATGGTTGCATCATTTGCCAGCATGAAGCTTGGACGCCCGGTCAAGTGGATCGAGGACCGCAGTGAGAGTTTCTCGTCCACCATTCATGGACGCGACCAAACTGACTATGTTGAAGTGGCGGCCACCAAAGAAGGCAAAGTCACGGCTGTGAAAATCCTCGGTATCGCTGATCTGGGTTCCTATGCGCAGATCTTCACCGATGTGATTATGATTGCCTTTGGCTTCCCCGTTTCGGGTGGCGCGTACGATATTCCCCATATCCACCTCAGTTTCGATCTGGTATTTACCAATAAGGCACCAACAGACGCCTATCGTGGGGCTGGCCGTCCAGAGGCGACCTATCTGATCGAGCGTGTAATGGATCTGGTGGCGCGAGAAGTGGGTAAAGATCCTACTGAGGTGCGTCGTCTCAACTTTATCCAGCCAGAACAGTTCCCGTATAAGGCTGCAACTGGCGCGGTGTACGACACTGGTGACTATGAACCAGCGCTCGATAAGGCGATGAAAATCATCGGCTATAATGAGTTTCGTGCAGAACAGGCGCATCGGAAAGCCACTGGCGATACGAAGCTCCTGGGCATTGGCGTCTCTTCGTATATCGAGATCTGCGGCTTCGGTCCCAAGGGCACTGCGCCTGTTGGTCTCTATGAGAGTGCTCGTATGCGCGTGGAGCAGAGCGGCACTGTGATGGTCTATACCGGTGCATCGCCACATGGTCAGGGTGAAGAAACAACGTTTGCTCAGATCGTCGCTGGCGAGTTCGGCATTCCTGTGGAACAGGTCGTGATCCTGCATGGCGATACCGATTCGACGCCGGAAGGACGCGGCACCTATGGCAGTCGCACAACTGCTGTAGGCGGTTCGGCGGTCTATACTGCCGCTCAACGCCTCGGCGAGAAGATGAAGCAGATCGCATCGCATATGTTGGAAGCCAGCGCTGATGATATTCTGCTGGAGGATGGGAAATTCTCCGTCTCTGGCTCACCGCAGAAGTCTGTAGCCTTCAACGATGTAGCGCTCACGGCGAATCTCTCCAACACACTGCATCCTAGCATCGAGCCGGGTCTGGAGACGACAGTCTTCTGGGAGCCAGAAGCTTGTGTTTTCCCCTTTGGCACGCATATCTGCATTGTTGAGATTGATCGCGATACTGGTGAGGCTAAAATTGTGCGCTACGTGGCTGTTGATGACTGCGGGCGGCAATTGAACCCGTTGATTATCGAGGGCCAGGTGCATGGCGGCATTGCGCAGGGCGTCGGTCAGGCCATGTTCGAGGGCGTTGAGTATGCCGAAGATGGGCAATTGCTGACGGCATCTTTGATGGATTACGCCATGCCCTATGCTCACGAGCTTCCTCACTATGAACTCGACAGTACCATCACACTGACACCTGTCAACCCATTGGGCGTAAAAGGTATTGGCGAGGCTGGTACCATCGGCTCTACACCTGCTGTCTCCGCTGCTATAGCGGACGCACTGGGGGTCGCGCATGTGAACATGCCTTACAAACCGGAGAAATTGTGGAAAATCATCCACCAAAAATAATTTAGAGGAGGACTTCGTATGTCTATTCCAGCAGCCTTTGATTACCATGTCGCGAAGACAGTGGATGAGGCTATCGCATTGCTGGGGCAGTATGGCGACGATGCCAAACTGCTCGCTGGCGGCCATAGCCTGGTACCGACCATGAAGTTGCGCCTATCCCAGCCAGAGCATCTGATCGACATTGGCCGGATCGCTGGCCTTGCGTATATTCGCGAGGAGCAGGGCCATGTGGCGCTTGGTGCTATGACTACGTATCGTCAAATCGAGACTTCGGCTCTGTTGCACCGAAACTTTGCTCTGTTGCCCGAAGGCACATCCTTGATTGGCGATCAGCAGGTGCGCAATCGCGGCACGATTGGGGGCAGCGTGGCCCACTCTGATCCCGCTGCCGATATGCCCGGTCTGGTCTTGGCGCTCAAAGCCACCATTGTCGTGCGCGGTCCTAAGGGCCAGCGCGAGATCGCGGCTGACAATTTCTTTCAGGATCTCTTCGTCACCGCACTGGCGTCGAACGAGGTTGTGACGGAGATTCGCTTGCCGTTGCTGCCCGCACATTCTGGTAGTGCTTACGAGAAGCTGGCTAACCGCGCCTCGCACTATGCCGTGGTCGGTTGTGCGGCTGTCGTTACGCTCAGTGCGAACAAAACCTGTCAAGCTGCCAGTATCGTCATCACTGGTGCCTCCGTCAAGGCCACCCGTGCCTCGGCTGTGGAGCATGCTCTGGTCGGCAAGGTGCTCGATGAGGCCACGATTGCCGCCGCAGCCAGCCACGCCGCAGACGGTCTGGAACTGGTCGAGGATATCCACGGTTCCAAAGCCTATCGTGCACAAATGGCCACCGTAATGGTCAAACGCGCCTTGGCTCGTGCTGTGGAGCGTGCATAAGGAAACATAGCGTTACTGGTTGTTACTGGTTGTTTTTGCTTGCTATCTGTAGATAGCAAGCAGTAACAACCAGTAACGCTAAAAACTGCCACTGAGTACGCAGCTTGCCTGTTGATCCATATAGCGTTGCTCGAACGTGAGCAAGTGGGTAATCATGTGGCTGTGCACCTCAGTTGGTGTATGGGTCGTGTCCAGCATATGGAGATAACCAACCACAGCGGTGCTAAACGCTAACAGTTCAAAGGGTGTGACTTGCCATGAGATCAACTGCTCTGGCTCTGCCGTCGTATATGGCCGCATAAGCGTAGGTTGTCTGGTGCGCCAGTCCGTCAAAGGTTGCTCGTATGTATGTTGAAACGAGCGGAGCTGGGTGATAACCTCATCACGATCATGCGACGGATCAACCACAAATCTCAGGAGTTGAATATAGCCACGCACGGCTGCGTCAATAGCTGGTAACTCTTCTGAACTGGCTTTGACTGTAATCAATGCTTCTGCTTGTACCTGCATCTCTTCCTCCTCTTCACCACCTACACATCTCAACTAAAGAGATACTGTGCTTCGATCTGACCAGCTATATGGTACGACAGATATCTCTCAAGGTCTTCCCACTGGGCATTGTACTCGCAGCCATATCCAAATTCAAGCAGAACAGCAATTGCATGTTTTTAGAGATGGATGTGCCGCACGAAAAAATCGTGTGGCACATCCATCTCTGTCTTCTAGTGGTGCGGTTGAGTTATTTAGGCGTGACCTCGATCTTTGGTCTTGCTGCTATCTTTTCTACGGGTGCTGAGACTGATGAAGGTTCTGTTGGGCGGAAAACCAGTTTATTCGAGATAAAGTAGTTATAGATGAAAGCAACAATAATGCCTGCTGGATTGGCGAGGAAGGGATTTACATGGAAAGCATAGACGAGCACCAGCGCGACCAAAATGGAGAGCAGCATCGCCGAAAAGCTAGCTAACTGGCCTTTGGCAATGCGTCGAACCCACTCCCAGCCATGAATATGCTGGCGTTGTTCGCTGTACGTGAAGAACTGATTGAGTACAAAATTGACGATATTGCTTACCTCGAATGCGCAGGCCGATTCCACAGCAAAGTGAAGATCCGCCGAAACGTGGCGACCTAGCAGAGAAAAGCTAACCGTTAGTGGAAGGGTGGCTAAAAGGTATATAAAACAAAATAATGCCGCATCATTGATGGGAATACCGATACCGCCTACCAGACCATAGCGGATAATACGGATGTGCAAGAGTCGTTTTACCAGAGAAATCATGCGCTAATATACTCCTCAACGAGATTCAGATAGAGTGCTTCGCGCTCATCCTATCATTTCACCCCGTTGCTCTGCAAGCCTCTCACCCATTTTAGTCCCATGCTCTTTTTTATACAACTTTCTCAACCTATAATTCGTAGTAGTTAAATAAGAGCATATCATAGGGCAAAAAACCCAAGGCTATTTTATAGAAGGAGCCAAGC
>JBDTBU010000010.1:0-11586 GCA_039923935.1 Ktedonobacteraceae bacterium
CCCACTACGCAAATCTTTCGCTCTGTGTTATCTTGTATAGATAACGTATAGACAATGTTGTCTCTCTTAGCCAGCGAAGGATGGTATAAGCATGGCTCACAATGTATCGACCCGATCCAGGCGCGTGCCTGGCCAGACCGTCTATGAAAAATATCTGCACACTGAGGAGCTACTCTCCCTGCAAAAGCCCACAGAGCAGCTCGTACATCACGATGAGCTTCAATTTCAGGTTGTTCATCAGGTCTTTGAATTGTGGTGGAAAGAAGCCTCTTTTGAATTAGGCACCATTCGCACCCTGCTACAAGCATTCACTGTTCCTCAAGCCCTACGCCTCATGCAGCGTGTTATCGCGATCCAGCATTTGATGCTAGCCAACTTGCGTATGCTGGAAACGATGTCGCCCTGGGACTTCCACGCCTTCCGCCTCGTGCTAGCTGATGGCGCGGGCACCGACTCGCCCGGCTTCCACAACTTGATGAGCATCTCACCGCTGCTGTGGGACGACTTCAAGGCGCTGCTGGTGCACGAGCAGGTTGCGCTGACCGATGTCTACATCCAGGCAGAGCATCATCCCCTGCTGATGGCCTTTGCCGAAGCCCTCACCGACTACGACGAGGTTTTCCAGCTTTTCCGCGCCCAGCATCTCAAGCTGGCTCAACGTATGATCGGTCCTGGCTCCATCGGCACTGGCGGCACACCCATGACTATGTTGGAGCGTACTTTGCGCGATGCCTTTTACCCAGAACTGTGGGAAGTACGCAATGAACTGACAAAAATTGCTGACAATCAAGGGATGCGCTAACGTTTTTCATAGACAAAGAGCCAGATGCGGATCGTGACCCGTATCTGGCTCTTTGTCTATGAAAAACGTTATGCCCCCATTTTTTGCATAAAGCTTGCGACTGCGCGAATCCCTTTGTAGAACTGCGTCAGCGAATACTTTTCGTTGGGCGCGTGTAGGTTGTCGTCGGGCAAACCGAAGCCCATTAGCACAACCGGCGTGTGCAGAATCTCGTAGAACAGTGCTGCAATGGGGATAGAACCGCCCTCGCGGATCAGCACTGGCTCATGACCGTATGCCTCTGTGAGCGCCGCAATAGCCGCTTTCATGGGTACGGTATCTGGTTTGACCAGCACAGCCTCGCCGCTATGCAGATTGCGCACTGTCACCTGAACATCGGGCGGGGCCAGCTCTTTGACGCGTTTCTCGAAGAGCGCGAAAACCGGACCTGACTTCAAGCCGGGCGGTAGACGCAGACTGATCTTGGCTTTGGCGATGGCGGGAATGACGGTCTTAGCACCCTCGCCTACGAAGCCACCACTGATGCCGTGTACTTCCAGAGTTGGACGCGCTCCCAGACGTTCCAGGACGGAATACTCTTGCTCGCCACTGAACGCGCTAACACCCATCTCTTCTTTGAGCATCTCCTCAATGTTCAACGGGTTGGTTTCCCAGAAGATTCGTTCGGCTTCACTGGGTGGTGGCATGTTCTCGTAGAGGCCAGGGATGGTGATATGCCCCTTAGCATCCTTCAAGCCCGCGATAATCAAGGCCAGAGCGTGCAGGGGATTGGGAGCCACGCCGCCAAACTCGCCGGAGTGCAGGTCACGTTTGGCCCCATGTACTTCAACTTCGGTATAGGTGATTCCACGTAGCGCGTAAACCAGGGCTGGGTGCTCCTTCGAGGGCATACCTGTATCGCAAATAAAGGCCGTATCGCATTTCAGGCGTTCGGGATATGTGCGTACATAGTGCTCGATAGACTCACCACCAGCCTCTTCTTCGCCCTCAATCAACACACGTACATTGACTGGCAGACCGCCGTTGACACGCATCAAGGACTCCAAGGCTTTCAAGACCAACATGGTTTGGCCCTTGTCGTCGCAGGCTCCGCGACAATAGAGGTTGTCACCACGTAAGGTCGGCTCGAAGGGCGGCGATTCCCAGAGTTCTATGGGATCAACCGGCTGAACATCATAGTGCCCATATACCAGCACTGTGGGCTTGCCAGGCGCTTTCAGCCATTCTCCATAGACAAGCGGATGCCCTTGTGTTGCGATCAGTTGCACCTGCTCAAAGCCAATTTCCCGCAGTTGTCCAGCCGCATACTCAGCCGCCCTGCGCACATCGCCCGCGTGCTCCGGTAGCGTGCTAATACTAGGGATGCGTAACCAGCCCTTGAGATCTTCAAGGAAACGCTCCTCGTTCTGGCTAATGTAAGTTTCCAGTTGCGTCATACCACAAATCCTTTCCTGAGTAACAAGATATAGCACTATCCTATCAGGCGAACAAGGGAATGTCCACTTTTTTAGTCAGTGATGTGTACTCGAAAAATCGTAGGAAACACGGTTTTTCAGGTACACATCACGATTATACCTCCCGAAAGTCCTAGACCAATCAACAATCCTGCACCCACATACCCCATCTCTGCACATGATGATACACGCTCACACAGGTTGTTCTATAACATTGACCGTTGACACTATACTTGATACATACAAACATCCCATTTCAATCATGCAACATGTACGAGGAAACTTTTGCCCAATGCTCAAACTCATACAACAATCACAGAAATCCCGTGTGCAACGGCTCACACTACCGTTTGCTGGTCTGCTACTTGGTGGCGCACTGCTGCTTGGTGTCGGCAGCAATAGCATCGGCACAGTTAGCGCACACACCGCTGTTCCGCATACCACAGCCGCACACGCCCTGAGCAGCTCTATGCTGAGCAAGCAGCGTGCGGCCAGCCAGATAGCCACGCTCAAAACTGAGGCGCTGAGCTTGCAACAGCAGCTTGAGCAGGAGGCTACGACCTGGAGCAACCAGCATACCTATTTCGATAGCTATGATGGCAAAACCTATAACCTTGGCTACGAGTATCAAGCTCTCGCTAACTATCCCACGCAATACCTGCTGGATAGTGCGCAGAGCGTCGCTGACTACCAATATATCATTGGACAACTTCAGGGCTGGCTGGCGAACTTCACCGCGTATACGAGCAATTTCAACGACACGACGCCCTATAACCAGGTACACGCGACTGATATGCAAATCATGCAGCAGAATAGCGCGACGACAGGTCAGGCCGTTGTGATCTCACTCGCCGAGCAGGCTATGCGCGTCTACCAGGACGGTCAGTTGGTTAATGCTTTTCAGGTTGTGACTGGCAAGCCCGACCATCCCAGTTTGCCCGGCAATTGGCAAATCGAGAGCAAAGTCACCAATACTACCTTCACGTCCGGCAAACAGCCCGGTCAGGATGGCTACTATCCGCCCACGCCTATCGCCATCGCTATGCAGTATCACAGCGACGGCTACTTTATTCATCAGAGTTGGTGGCGCAGTCAGTATGGTCCGAACAAGCAGTTCCCGCACATGGACCCAGGTGGGACGCTCTTCGCCAATGATGGTTCACACGGTTGCATTAATATGAGCACCGCCGATGTCACTTGGCTCTATACCTTCGCACAAGTGCATACCACCAAGATTATCATCTATTAACCTCTGCATACAATAAAATGCCTCAAGTTTCTTAAAAACTTGAGGCATTTTGTTTATATCAAACGTTCAACATCGATTTCAGTGGGGAAGGTCAGGCTATCCATGTCCCCTGACCAGAAAAGTTGCTTCATCATCTCAGCCACTGCGTACAGAAAATGTTGGAGAGCAGCCTCGCGTCCATGTTCAAAGGCGGAACTACCGCTATGGGAAGCCATACTGGCAAACCAGGTGTTGAGCGGCAATGCTTCACTCATCTTGACTAGATAGACTTCCATTTTCAACGGGCCGTTATCAATAGGCACAATAATGCGCAATTGCGGCACCGCGTCAATGATATCGAGGCGATAGAAGACGCCATAGTGGTCACGCGAGGACTGGAAAATGGAGACTTCAGGCAAAGCGTCCTCCTGAGGATGATGGGACTCCATCTCAACTCCTAAATCCGCTAACAATTTGCCAAGTTGCTCGTTAATATTCATAAGACCCTCTCTCAGTTATGTTTCGACTCCTCTAAGCATCTTCCTGTACAGGGCTATTCTCTGACTGGGCCAGGAAAGCGGAAATTGGCGAAAATTGAGAGAGCGCAACTCGCAACTATGGTACAATAGTGGGCGTAACTCAGAGACGAGAGGAACATCATATGCAAGATCGTCTGGTTTATTCAAGCGAGAGCGGGCGCGTCAACATCTGCTCCACCTGCGGGCAGCCGTATACACGGTGCCAATGCGGCCAGCAACCCGCGCAGTCCACACGCAAAAGCGATGGCATTGTGCGTGTGATGCGAGATCGCAAGCAGCGCGGCGGCAAGACCGTCACGGTCATCGACGGCGTGCCAGTCGGTGAGGCCGAACTGACGACGCTCGCGCAACAACTCAAGAAGCTCTGCGGATCTGGCGGGACGGTCAAAGACGGCGCTATCGAGATTCAGGGCGACCATTGTGAGAAGGTGATGACGAAACTGACCGCCTTGGGGTATAAGGTCAAACGCGCAGGCGGTTAAAATAGAAGGAGCGGACTGTGCCTACAGATCTCAAAGTGGTGAGTGCCTATCATTTTACTCCCACATCACAGCAAATGTTACGTGACGTAGCCAACGCAGAGGTGATCTGTGTTACGAGCCAGGAAGAGCTATACGCGCAGTTACCAGAAACGGAGATTCTCTGTGCGTTTACGGTGCCAGCCAACTGGGCCGAACTGGCCCCCAATTTGCGCTGGCTCCAATATCCCGGCGCGGGCGTTGATGGTCTGCGCCCAAGCGGGCTGCTGGATCAACAAGACCGTGTGTTGGTGACAACCGCGAGCGGGATTCACGCAACAACTATTAGCGAATATGTTTTTGGTAGCATGTTGATGTTCAACTGGAGATGGCCGCAGATGGTACGTTTACAGGATGGACATGTTTGGGCCAAGAGTTCGGGCTGGTATAATCTAGGCGGGCGCGAACTGGCGGGTGCGACTCTGGGCGTGGTTGGCCTGGGCAGTATTGGGCGCAGGATCGCGCAGCTTGGGCGTGCTTTTGGGATGCGCGTCGTGGGCATACGGCGTGCTTTTGCGCACGATCATGAGGCCGCCGATCCCGATCTTGCTCAAGGCTATCCGCCTGAGCGTTTACATGAAATGCTGGGGCAATGCGATTATGTGGTTATCTCAGTTCCGCTGACCGCCGAAACAGAACATTTGATCGGCCAAGCTGAACTGCACGTCATGAAAAACACCGCTTATTTGGTCAATATCGCACGCGGCCATGTCATCGATGAACAGGCTCTAGTCCAGGCGTTACGCGATGGCTGGATTGGTGGGGCTGGGCTGGATGTTGCTGAGGTCGAACCGTTGCCCTCAAACAGCCCGCTCTACGGTATGCCCAATGTTATTTTAACGCCCCATATCGCGGGCGTGAGCGTACACTATGAGCAACGCTTGGCACAGTTGTTCGCCGAGAATATCCGGCGTTACCGGGCTGGCGAAGCATTGTTGAATCGCTTTGATTCCGCACGCGGGTATTAGCCAGGTCAGATTTAGGAAGGAAAAAGTTTCTGATGAGTATGAGAGATTTGGGGGTAGCGCACGTTTTGGGGGCAGAGGCGATTGGTCAGCCGGGTCAACGCCGTTTTCGCCTGTTCGCTCGCACACGCGCCTCTTCAGCAATTTTATGGATGGAGAAAGAGCAGTTGCTTAACCTTTCACTGGTGATTGATCGCATGCTAGCTCAGATCTCCGAAGGACGGATCTTGCGCGTCGAAGCGCAAGCTGGGGGTTTGCCCGCCGCACAGGACGATCTGCCCAATGATTTTCCTACATCTCCAGACTACGAATTTCGAGTTGGCCAACTGCGTCTGAGCTTTGAAGGGCAGAAGGAATCGTTCGGCATGATGGTCGTGCCTTTCGAGATCGAAGAAGACGAACAGGGAGAACCACAGATCTCCCTGCATACTGACGACGCCCTTTCGCTTCTTTTTAGCATTGAACAGGCACAGAATCTCACCAGCCGGATTACCTCTCTGGTGAGCGGCGGTGGACGCCCAGTCTGCCCCCTCTGCCACACGCCGCTTGATGGCGGACCACACGCCTGCGTTAAACAAAACGGGCATCGCGAGATCGTCCAAATGTCGGCAGAAGAAGAGCAAGAAAAATAACAATGGAGGTGGGAGAGAAGCACACTGGTTGCGCTTCTCTCCCACCTCCATCACTATTACCCTAGCGATTAATCGATGCAGAGATACTTATTTGCTTTTTGCAAGTAATGCTCCTCATTTGCTTCAATCATGAGTTTATGCAGTACAATCACATCAGCATCGGGTAAATGTTCAACAGGTTGCACGCATAGGCGCATCACCGCCTTACCATCCTCGATAACCTGGATAAAGCCGCCTCTATCGCGTGGCACACGATAGACCCGTCCTGTCGTGCTAGGACTTGGCACATCCAGGTACCCGTACCAAAGCAATTGCCGACGTTGCTCAAGCGTGAGCATATCATGGAGCAGGTTTGCAGCTCGTCGTTCAGCACGTGACCAATGCTTCAGGTATGGTTGCAACAACAGCCATACCACCGGAGCAATTGAGAGCACGATGACAAGCCAACCCAGGCTCGTAAACACCTGAGTGCTCCAGATCACCCGCCAACGACGCGCGGGACCAGGACTATTTGTTCGGCTGTTGTGTCAAACTGGTCGATGCGTTCTGCTGGCTTGCCTGGACTGACACGAAAAGCGGTTGCGCCTTTCGCTCGCTCTTGTGCGAAAATGCGCTCTGCTTCGCGCACAGCAGCGACAGCTTCAGGGTCGCCCGCAGAAACTTTCTGCCCATCCCAGGTCACACGGTCGTCTCCACGTTGTGACATCACCCGTAATATTCCCACAGTCGTTCCTGCCTTTCATAAGGTAGTGTTTGTTTACTGTCCTCTGGAACAAGACGAGACTTCGACGGTTCTCCTCTGTTATCCCAGCAGATCCTACACCATACGAAAATTCTAGCCAGCCACATTGTTCAACGAGGAGTATCTTCCATGTCTGGAAACTGTGCCATTCTCCATCGGTAATTCCTCTCTGTATTATTGTACTTTGATGTTCCATAGCACGTCAATGGTTAGCAGGTTTTTTCAGGTTTTTCGTCTGTCTCATATTTCGTCTGTAGCAAGTCAAAATGAGATGAGCAGGCAGGAACAGTTGAACCGTTCCTGCCTGCTCATCTCGCTTTGACTTGCTACAATAGGTACTGCCTGTGCAGCATGTACACTTTAATTCGCTTGCTGCAATTTCGCACCACATTCGGGACAGAAGCGCGTGCCTGGCGTGACCTCTGAGGAGCATTGCGGACAGAAGAGGTCGGGCATAGCTATTTTGGTGCCGCAATCCTCGCAGAATTTTCCGGGTGGTCCCATACGCCGACAGTTGGGACACATCATCCCTTTGGGATATCCTCCACCGAGGATATTGGCTGCTGCTGGTTGTTGGGCCGAGCGCATCATGTCGGCTTCGACCCCAGAGGGAATGCCTTGTGTATTGAACTGGGGCGCACGGTAATTGGCCTCGATCTGTTTGCGTTGGGCTTCGATATTCATCTCGTGCTGGAAACCAGCGCCGTCGGCTTTAAGGTCTGGTGCACATCTGGTGCAAATACTGAGCTTCATATTGAAACAACGCATGCAGACTGTTTCATGACATTTGGGGCAAAGATGAAATTCATGCTGGATCTCAGACCACGCTTTTTGGAGTGCCTGGGCCTGTTCCTGATGCCATTTGGAGCCGTAGATTTTCTCGCCCGCCTCTGCTGCTCGTCCCCAGAAGCCGCCCAGCAAACCTACGCCAATATCCATTACGTTCGTCGCAGTACTCACCGCTGAACGAATGGGAGTGGTATCAACTGCCCAGGAGCAGATTTGACAGGTAAAACGAAATGCGAAATACCCCTGCGACTGATTGCTGATATCCTGATAAATATTTGGAACGACGTAGTTTGATGGCATCAGAAGACCCTCCTTGAATTTCGTTGTTCTGCGTTATAGCTTGCTCTTTGCTTTTACAACAGCAATAGCGGCAGTACCTGGCCCGGTATGAGCACCGAGCACTGCTCCGAGTTTATAGGTTGGCATATCGCCAGTGTAGACACTTTTGAGGGTGTCCTTGAGTTGCTGACCAACCTCTTCATTGGACTCAGCGATGGTCACGGATTCGATCTCGCCCATCTCTGCGACCATTTGTGCGACACGAGCATAGGCTTTGCCGCGTGTGCGTGGACGCTCGATGGGCACGACCTCGCCGTTCTTCACTGAGATAATAGGCTTGAAGCTGAGCATGTTGCCGAGTAACGCACTAGCCGCGCCAATGCGCCCGCCGCGCCGCACATATTCCAGCGTGTCCAGCACCGCTAGAATGCTGCTACGCGCCAGCGTATCCTCAACGTACGCTTGCAACTCTTCCAGGCTCTTGCCTTCTCTAGCCATGCGGGCCACACTCAGAATGGCGTAGCTCATCCCAATGCTGACGCTCTGCGAGTCGATCATGGCAAAGGGAACCTTGCGTGTGCTCTCAGGCAGCGCATCGCGTCCGGTACACGCAGCTTGATAGGTGCCGCTCAGCTTGGCTGAGACATGGATCGAGAGGATGGCATCGGCCCCCTCGTCGATCAAACGTTGATATACCTCCTGGAAGGCTGCCGGTGGTGGCTGCGACGTGGTTGGCAAATCTTTGCTGCTTGCCAGCTTCTTATAGAAACTAGCATTGTCGAGTTCTATCCCGTCCAGGTAGGCGTCGTCGCCAAAAAAGACCCGTAATGGAACAACCGCGATGCCCAACTCTTGGGCTACTTCGTCTGGTAAATCAGCGGTGCTATCGGTGACAATACGAACAACCATGATTTCTCCTCCTGATATCAGGTAAATAATGCACGATTGAGCGTTTCCCCAGTCAGCTTGCCAGGATACTGGCTACCTTCATACAAGAGGAAACGCTCACAAAGTAAAAAATGGGTGATCAATGTAGCGGATTACTCCGCCGAGATAATATAGGCGTAATGGGCTTGCCCGCCGTTGACCACCTGAATTTCAAGCTGTGAATAGTGGTTCTTGATGCGTCTGGCCGTCTCTTCGGCCAGTTGCTCAGTGATGCCCTCGCCGAAATAGAGCGTGACGATCTCAAGCTGCTCAATCTGCATACGTTTGAGCGTCTCGTCGAGCACCTGCTCCATGTGCTGACCGGCCATAGCCAGATTTCCGTTCACAATACCAATATAATCGCCCTCGCGTACACGTACCCCTCCCATTTGCACTGAGCGCACGGCCACAGTGATCTCGGCTGTCTGAATATTGCGGGCAGCCTCGGTCATAACCTTGCAGTTGGTTTCAAAATCGGCTGAGAAATTGAAGCCAATCAATGCTGCGATACCCTGGGGCATCGTATCAGCCTGGATTATCGCGACTTCTTTCTCAGTGAGATTGACGACCTGACGCGCACTTAAAATGACGTTGCTATTGTTGGGGAGAAGGATCACTTTATCAGCAGGAACAGCATTGACGGCCTCTAGCAGTTCTTCGGTACTGGGGTTCATGGTTTGTCCGCCGGAGACAATGGCGTTGACGCCCAGACCCTTGAAGACCTCTATAAAGCCGTCACCCGCAACCACGGCCACTGTGGCAATGGACAGCTTTACCGGCTCAGGGGGCGTGGACTGGTCTGCCGCATGTTCGGCTGCGCTTTCAGCAGCGTAGGTCAGGCTTTGCTCTTGCAGATTCTCAATATTGATATCGAGCAGGCTACCCAAGCTGACTCCATAGTCCAGAATTTTGCCCGGTTGCTCGCAATGTGTATGAACCTTGAGTATCTTCTCGTCGCCTGCAACGACTGTGGAGACGCCGCCCATGTCGATAACCGTTTGGCGAATAGCTTCAACGTCTAAGTGCTCGCCGCGCAACAGGAAAACCACCTCGTAGCCGAATTCCTCCTCAACCGTTACCATGCCCTTTTTGATCTCAGTCGGCTGAATGTGTTGTGTGGGCAGCTTTACATCAGTCTCGCCACGTACATAGCGCCAGATGCCCTCCAGCACTGTGCAGAAGCCCTGACCACCAGAATCGACCACGCCCGCCTGTTTGAGCGCGGGTAGCAGTTCAGGGGTGCGGGCCACTGATTGCCGGGCCGCTACGACCATATCCTGCAACAAGGCAACTAGGTCGCTGCCACCATCCGCGCTGATTTTCGCAGCATCGGCGGTTTCGCGTACCACCGTCAGGATCGTGCCCTCTACAGGCTTAATCACTGCCCGATATGCCAGCCGTTGAGCCTCCTGCATCGCCTGAGCCAGGTCTGGGGCTGTAAAGGTCGCTTTTTTCTCCAGCCCCATCGCCAGGCCACGCAAGATTTGCGAGAGAATCACGCCAGAGTTGCCCCTAGCCCCCAGCAGAGCACTATGGGCCAGCTTAGCTGAGATAACCGCAGCCGACTTGTCCGCACTGCTCTCAATGCCTTTGACCGCTGCCTGCATCGTTTTGGACATGTTTGAGCCGGTATCCCCATCGGGCACCGGAAACACATTTAGCGCATTGATATAGTCGCGGTGTTCTTCCAGCCAGGCAGCGCCGCTCAGCAGCGCCTTTTTGAAATCCTGCCCATCAAACACGCTGATGCGCCGAGGAAATTTCCGTACTGAGGGACGTGATGTTTGATCCTGCATAGTGGCTCCCTGGGTATCCCGCGACTCCTCCAGAGCCAGGGGAAGCCTTGTATTTTCCGTTATTTATTTGGATGTTGTTGTTCCGTCACATCGCCTAGACCCTGCACATTCACGTTCACCTGAGAAACATGCGTACCGAGCATGTTCTCGACTGAAAATTTCACGCTACTCATAATGTTATGCGCGATTTCAGTGATACGCAGGCCATATTCTAAGGCGACGTAGACATCGATAGTAATCTGTTCTTCGACCACGCGCACGCGCACACCCTGATTGCACTGCTCTGGGGGCAAAAGAACTGCACGCCCGTTGTGTAAACGTGGTGCAGTAATGCCTACCACGCCGTAACATTCGGTGATTGCACGTACTGCGATGCTATGAATAGCGTTCGGAAGCACTTCGATTCTGCCCAGGGGCCGTGCTCCCTGTGGGGGTTGGATGGCTGGTATCTTTGACATACGCAGGTTTTTCTCTTTCGCTCTTGCCAACGCGAGTCCAAACATGCTATACTCGCAAGGCGTGCTCGCCTAGGTATCCCTATGAGTATAGGTCGTGCCCGGCGATGGCTTTTCTTCTAAGATACATATATCTGAGATAGAAAACAGATTGAAAAGAACATATCACAGGTCCCATACGTAGTCAAGAGAGCGGGCCTAGGATAGGGAGAGAAGGGCGATCAATCGCGCTCTTTCAAAAAACAGGAAGGATACGTTCAAATGTCAGGTCGTTGTGAAATATGTGAGCGCAAGCCGATGCACGGGAACAACGTCAGCTTCTCGCAGCGCCGCACTCGCCGTCGTTTTGTGCTGAATGTACAGCGCCGTCGGATTGCTATCAACGGTAGTATGCGTACTGTCAATGTATGCACCCGTTGCGTGCGCACCATGAGCAAATTGCCAAAATAGTGCTCAACGT
>JBDTBU010000011.1:0-9388 GCA_039923935.1 Ktedonobacteraceae bacterium
GGTCTTACCTGGATGGGAAAGCCTGAAGGGGACAATAGCATGACCTGTAAAAGTCTGGTGAAAGAATTTTGCCAGGCAGCTACGCTGTATATGGTTAAAGCTGAATTGCTTGAATCCTAGTCCGAGCAGCAATGCTGGCAATCCACGAAAGTGATTTTGCCAGTGTGGAGTTAGTAAGCGCGGTTATGAGGCTTATTAAAAACCTCCTCCACGGCAATGCTTGATAAGAGCAGCAGACGAACGGGGAACCTACGTACAGACGTGGTGTGTAAGGAAACTTGGGGATCGCCTAAACGTCGAGAGACGCATGGCGACGGAGTGTCCATAGTACTCAAATGATCGGGGTAATGCCCGATACACGGGGAAGGGACACAGGGGAATGCGGATTATCATGCTTCTGGCAAGATGAAGCGCATCCCTGGAGAGCCGTGTGCATTGAAAGGTGCATGCACGGTTCGGGAAGGGTAATTGGAAGCGCACCGAGAGGCGCGTGCCGCTTATCAGCTTCACCTGATTGGTCGCTGGTTCGATCCCAGCTGGGCCCATTTTAAAGGCACCTGAGCAAATTTGCTCAGGTGCCTTTTTATAGCTCGTAATCCTTCGCCCAACGTACATTTTTTTCCTGCTTATTTTTAGTTGGCAGCAACCGAAGATTGATTGTGATAGCAGGTGCTTCATCTACTGGGACGAGGTAAATTTTATCGAGTTTTTTGCAGTAGGCTGCAAAATAATCACACTGCCCCCGATAATTCCGCATTTGCCTATTTTTCCCTGTGACATTGTGGTTCGCTGTATCGAATTTGAGCACTGTTCCACTCTCATCGACACGGGCTGATTTGCACTGTACACGCCAAAATAGCCTATCTATATCCTCAACCATTAGATCATAGCGTTGATTGCCTCCGTATGGAATAAGCACCACATAGCCGAGTTCGAGAAGGCGAGTGATAATTGCTGCCTCGCTAATCTCACCTATACGGTTAGTATCTTGTTGACCACTACCACCATTACCAAGCAATTTCATCTGGCTCTCCCTTTATAGTTCATAATCCTTCGCCCACCGTACATTTTTTTCCTGATTGTTCTTTGCCGCTACTAGTCGAAGATGCGCCCTATTAGTACCAACTTGATCGACTGGAAGCAGATAGATTTTGTTGATTTTTTCACAATATACGGCAAAATAGTCACATTGGTCTCGATAATTCTGTCTTGGCTTGTTTTTTAAAGCCACACTGTGATTTGCTGTGTTAAATGCTACTACTGTGCCATTGTTTTCTATTTGGGCCGTCTTACACTGCACACGCAAGAGTTGTCCTTCACTATCCTCAATCACTAAATCATAGCGCTGATTTCCTCCATGAACCGTGAGAACTCCATAGCCAAGCTGTAAAAAACGGGTGACAATCGCAGATTCACTTATTTCTCCTATCCTATTCGTATCTCTTGTGCTTTTCCCAAGTGGCCTCATTTGTCGTTCCTTCCAGAAATGGGTGCTGTAAACCCAACTCTTTACCTTTGCTACATATCTATCTGTCGTTTATCCCGATGATTTATCAAGAAACACGTTGATATCTCTGGATACATTGTAACATACCTTTATTATTCTTTGCAATACTTAGTACTATTTGGTATTATTTAGCTGCAACATACTTGACTGAGCAAATTGCTTGTAGTACAATACCTGAAACTATGTATGAGGAGACTGCTCTATGTCACAAGATGAGAACTGGCTTACAACTGAGGAAATAGCGAAAGACCTGAAAATCAACGTCAATACTGTGCGTAAATGGATACAATCTGGCGAACTTGTTGCGTTAGATGTTGGGGGAGAATACCGCGTCTCTCGCGAAGATTATATGGATTTTATTCAAAGCCGCAAGACAGATAAGCGCAACAAGGCATAACCCTATCTTTCTCTCTTTCTCTCCCTTTTAATCGTACATATCTGCATATTTGACAGATATTCTACACAACTTCGGCAATACAAACAAGTAAGCAAGCAATATATTGTGTCAACGATGCTCGCATTTGTAATGCCCAGTACAATGTATAGTATAGTTCTCTCAACCCGCACCTCTTCGTAGGGACCAGACGGTGTGCGGGGCGTTGGCGTGTTTCTCTGGTTCAGTGTCATCGGAATTTTTAGATATTTTAGGTACGATCAAGCTGGCGGTGATTGGTGGTCAGGGGGTGCCCGGACTGACCGACCATTGCGCTGGCAGAAAGGGTTTGTAATCATATGGAAGAGCAGCAGATTCAAGAGTTTGTACATAGGGTTGCGCTGGATGAGCGGATGCGTTTTGCCCTAGCTAGCAATCCCACAGGTGTGAGTATGCCCTACGATGTGTCGCCGCGTGTGGCACAGATTCTCGCCCGCCTGGTGCCGTATTTGACCTTTGAACGGTCCATGAACCCGCACGAAGAATGGTGGCATGCGTAGTTCGAGGACAGATAATATGCCAGCTATCCTTGTGGAGACACAGGTGGCGGAGAGTCGGTGTGTGCTGGCTGAACGGTTGCATGTTCTTCTAGCCGAACTGCAACCTGCGTTGCGTGATGATGTGATCGCAGCCCTGGCCGTGGAGGGCAAGATCTTGCATCAGCCCGCGTCCACGTTAGATGGGCGCTGGGCACTTCTACCCTTTACCTTGGCCCGCGATTTGCAGCCCGATGTCGATATGGACGTAGCTAGCGCAGTGGGCTTGGCAGTCGAGTGTGTGATTTGTAGCACCGACCTGCTGGATGACGTGATGGATGGAGATGTGACGGCCCTCACTCAGCAATTGGGGACGGCGCGTACGCTGAATGTGGCTCTGGCTCTGTTGTGCTTAGCTCAACGCGTGCTGCTCTCTCTCGCTGGCTCATCTTTTTCCGCGTCGCTACTGATGCGTTTGTTGGAGATGTTGCAAAGAGCGTTGTTGCTGGCGACGGTTGGTCAACAGCAGGATTTGTTGGCCGAGATCCGTGGTGCTTGTGAACTGAGCCGTGAGGAGTGTCTCGCGATAGCCGCAGGTAAGGCGGGCACGCTGCTCAGTCTGGCCTGCTATCTGGGGGCTATCTGCGCGGGTGTGGAAGAGGCGCGGAGCATGCAGTGCGCTGAAATGGGGCGTTTGTTGGGGATTGCGGCTCAGTTAGATAATGATGCGCATGATCTCTCGCACCTGCTCCATCCTGCTGGGTTGGCGACAACAGGAGTGGGCCAGAAGTCCGATCTGGTGCGGGGGAAGAAGACGCTGCCTATTGTGCTGGCTGCTCATTCGTTGCACGCAGCACACGCGTGGGACGAGTCGCGCATCGATGCAGCTTTGCGCAACCTGTCCATGCTCAGTCAAGAAGAGCGTGTGATCTGTCTGGCTGCCTTGCACGAGGGGAGCGTCGTTACTTGGGGGATTGCGCTGCTCTATCGGGAACGTGCGCGGGACTGTTTGTGCGAACTCGAACGTGATGGGCCGGTTTCACAGACGTTACGCCTGATCCTAGGTTTGGACGAAACTTTTCCTATGTAGAGTCAAGTGGTAGTTGGGAATATTGGGAGGGAAGCTATGCCGAATGCACGCGGAAGACGCAAGCGCGTCGGGCGTTGGTTGCTGATCTTGGCGGCTGTCAGTCTGTGTGTGTCTTTGCTAGTGCTTGATGCGCTGAACTTTTTCCCACAAGGGGGCAATATGTCCCCTGTCAATCTGGCACGTTTTGGTTTTTCCGCGTTCACTGCCCTGATCTATCTGGCAGTGGGCAGCCTGGTCTGGCTCTTCGCACGTCAGCGGCACGTTGCACGATTGCTCTTCTGCTTTTCGCTAGCCATGATGGTCACGTTTGCTAATGAGACGGCCAGCAGTTTGCACAATCCCCTTTTTACTACCGCGACAGGAATCAGCGGCGTAATCGCGCTCGCCTCTTTTGCTCTGCTTCTGCTGATTTTCCCCTATGATTATCTGGCCGCGTTGCGGGCGAAAAGACACACCTCTCAGGGGGGGCGTGCCCGCTATGGACGGCTGTTTTTGGGGCTGTATATCAGCGCCCATCTGGCCTTTGCGAGCCTGACGATTGCGTATGCGTTGGCAAAAAATATCCTGCTGCTGGCCCTGCCCACTTGGCTGGATATGCTCGTGAACCTCTATTATCTGGTGGCGCTGGCGTGTATTATCCTGACGATCACGGGTGCCTACTGTCTCTCCAAAGATTTGCGCACACGCCAGCAATTGTTGCTGTTTGTCGTGGGGGTCATTCTGGCCTGCATCCCGATCTTATTGCTGACGATGCTGCCCCTAGCCTTGAATCTGCCCGACCCGTATGTGATTGACGCGCAATGGAGTTCACTTCCTCTGCTGCTCTTACCCTTGGCCCTGGGCTACTCGATTTTACGCTACCAGATTCTAATTTTTGATCGCTATATTCGCCGCACAGTTGCCTGGGCTGTAGGGTTCATCGGCTTGGCGCTGCTGTGTTATCTGATGGTGGCTTTGAGCGGTAGAGTCTTTGCAGACCCGCAGATGTTACTGACACAAACGATCTCTGTGACTGTCTCCATGGCGCTGTTAGGGCCAGCAACTTGGTGGTTGGCGCGTCTAGCCACCGAGCGCGTGTTCTTCCCGGAAATGCGCTACTATCGACAGCATGTGCAACGGCCAGAGGTGTTGGCACGCGAGACGTTCGATCTGAACGAAGCGGCTGAATTGCTGCTACTGGCTGTTATGCAGGCTTTTGAAACGCCGGAAGTGTGCCTGTATGTGCTAGACGAAAAAACCGGCTATTATCATCTGGCACCGGCTCTGGCGACCTATCGCACGCAGGGCGTGATGCGCGGCCACTTACTCTGGCAACTGGCTGATTTTACTAAACTATTTGGCAAGGGCAATGTGGAGATCGTCGAGGCTCAGCATCCGGTGATCCAGCGTCTAGCTATGGCCCGTCGTCCGCTCTTTTTGCAGGAAGCACTCGCTGAGGAGACAACGGTTCCGGTTGGACTGGCGCGTTATCTCGTGACTGCGCCCGATGAGCAGATTGATCCACTGCTCGTTCCTGTACGCGCCCAGGGTAAGCTGATCGGTATACTTTGTATGGGCGAGCGCGGCGATAGCCATGCCTATGCTGGCCCCGATTTGGAAGCGTTGGACCTGTTGCTTTCGCACTTCTCCTCTATCCTGGAAACTGCACGTCTCTATGTGCAAGCCAGCCGCCATGTGACGGTGCTCAACGCGCTGTATAGTGCTAGCGCCCGGCTGGAACGCGCCTATCTGAGCATTGAAGAGGTCGTGGACGCGTATGCAAACGTGGTGGCGGAGGCTATGCAAGCGGCTGCTGAGATCTGGATTTATCTGCCCGAACGCGTAATTTTGCATCGCCTAGTACATGCCGGGCAGGGACCGTATATGCTGGAACACGAGTGGATCAGCCAATTACAAGAACAGGATTGGTCGGCTTGGTTTCAGGATGGACCTGGTTTGTCAAAATCACTCATGCGGTCCGGCCAGGCTCCAGCTTGCCTAAAGCCTCTTGCTGGCACTTCCTACGCTTGGTTGCCTCTATGCAAGGGTCAACGCCGTTTGGGCGTGCTATTGCTTTCGTTCCCGCGCCCGCACGTTTTCTCAGTCGAAGAGAAGCGCATCCTCAGCATGTTTGCCCGCCAGTGTGCCGCTGCTATGGAAAATGCGCAGATTACGATTGCTTTGCGTGCCGCCTATGAACGCCAGAAAGATCTGGATCGCCTGAAAGACCAGTTTATCATGACTGCCTCGCACGAGCTGCGCACGCCCCTGACGGCTGTGCAAGGGTATATCGAATTGCTGAACCAGTATAATGACGAGCTTTCAGTTGAGATGCGGACGGAGTTTATTCAGAAGGCGTATCGGGGCTGCGATGAGCTGGCTCTGTTGGTGGGAAATATCATGGATGCTAGCCGCTTGCAGATTGAGTCAGAGCGTATTCGTCTCGCGCCCGTCGAACTGGCTGCTTCGGTGCGGCATGTCATGGAGATTCTCGAAGCTGTGACGAGGCGTGAGCGGCGTCCGGTAAGCTTGGCTGTCCCGCCTGGCCTGTTTATCCAGGCCGATGACTTGCGCTTACGCCAGATTCTCCTGAATCTCGTCAGCAACGCGCTTAAATACTCGCTGCCAGAGACACCTATTCAACTATTAGCTCTGCAAGGGCAAGGCTTGGTGAAGATCTCTGTGCGCGATTATGGTCTGGGTGTGCCGCGTGAGGAGCAGGAGCGTCTGTTTGAGCGTTTTGTGCGCCTGGATCGCGATATGAATAGTCCGGTGCGTGGTGCGGGTCTGGGCCTCTATATTAGCAAACGCTTGGTCGCGGCTATGGGGGGACGCCTGTGGGTCGAGAGTAGCGGCGTTCCAGGCGAAGGCAGCACCTTTTCGTTTACCCTGCAACGGGCCATCGCACCTCGACACATGCTGAGTGATCCCACATTATTTGTGCCGCAGCCAGGATAAGCGAAGCAACCCCACCCAGAGCCGTGAGCTTGCCTCCAGCTTCAAGATAGGGAAGGCTTCTCAACTGGTTGGTTGCTCGGCGGGATCAGCAGTGGGTGTTTGCGTTGTGCTCTCTTCACTTACATAGCCCCGACTTTTGGCGTAGCCCCAGAGCGAGCGCTGTAAATGACGGCGTGCCCGCGAGATGCGGCTCATGACGGTTCCAATGGGGATGTTCAGCGCTTGGGCAATCTCTTTATAGGAAAGACTTTCGATATCTGCCAGAATAATTGGCATACGAAAGTTGAGCGGCAGGTCGCTGAGGGCTTGATAGACATCCTCGTCCAGATAGTGGCTCAAGACCTCTTCTTCGGCTCCCATACTGAGTTCTTGCCCATTGATATCGCGGATGCGATTATAGAGATAAAACTCTTCCCCCTCTGGCAGAGGCGTGGTGATTGGATGTGTGGCTTGTTTGCGATAGCGGTTAATGGCTGATGTATTTAGAATACGGAAGAGCCATGCGCGGAGGTTCGTGCCTCTCTGATACGTGTGCGCGAAACGAAACGCCTTGAGCATCGTTTCCTGGACAAGATCCTCAGCCTCTTGTTGATTGCGCGTCAGGCGCAGAGCAGTGCGATACAGGCTATCCAACTGGGCCAGTACGCCTGCCTCAAAATCTTCGGTGGCTGTACCTCTACTGGTTGCGCTCTCACCACTTGTTGAGGCCGTGGGCAGGATCGGCTCTTCCAACATACTTCTGCTGCCTTTCCAATTCAAGAACCACTTTATCCCCCTCTGAGAGCATAAAGAGACGAGGTTACTCTTTTCTGATTGAGCTTCAATGCCCTCGTTGCTCTATTATACAGCATCACTGCTAGCCTTGTGCAAACTCCCAGAGCCTTTCCACTTTCATTTATGTAGGTTGCCCCCTATGCATCTTCTTTTTGCCAGCGGCCATCAGGCTGCTTATTTGAGCACTGAAACGTCTAGCAGGCACAGCACATTGTGAGATACAATAGAGCAACACCAATAGCAAGAGCATCAGTCCAACGAAAGGGAGGCACCATGCCAGAACCAATGATTACCGTTGATGCCCATCAGCATTACTGGCAACTCCAGAATTTTGTGTATGCGTGGCACAAACAAGTGAACCTGCCACAGATGAATCACGATTATCTCCCACCTGACATTCTGCCGCAGATGCACGCGCTCGGTATGCAGTACAGCGTGCTCATCCAGGCTGACGACTCGCTGGCTGAGACTGCCTGGATGTTGGAGCTTGCTCAGCAGTATCCACATATCGCGGGTGTCGTTGGCTGGGTTGATCTGGCTGCCCCAGATGTGGCCGAGACGTTAGATCAGTTTGCCCAACAGGAGCTTTTCAAAGGTGTTCGTCTGATGCCTGCTCCGCAGGAAGACTGGCGTTCCTTGCAAAACGGTCTGTACGCCCTTGCCGTCCGCAATCTCACCTGCGATGTGCTCCCACGCGAGGGTACATTACCGTTAGCGACGGAGATGATGCGTGCTCACCCGGAGACGCGTTTTGTGGTCAACCATCTCGCGGGCCAAGCGCTGACTCCTGGTGGCGTTATTCCCTGGACTGAACAGCTCAAGCCGCTCGCAGCCCTACCCAATGTGTTCATGAAATTCTCTGCTATTCAAGGGCTAGCCGAGCCATCACCGATCACTGTGGAGACGCTGCGTCCCTATCTTGCCAGCGCCCTGACCCTCTTCGGTGCTCAACGACTGCTCTTTGCTAGCGATTGGCCTGTTAGCACGCTCAGTGGCCCCTATGCCGAGTGTATCGACGTGATGCGATCCGCCACAGCCGCGCTTAGCGCAGACGAGCAAGCGTGGATCTGGGGCAAGACCGCGCTTATTGTTTATCGGCTCACACTCCGGGTTTGAGCGCCAAATCTGAAATTTTTAGGATAGAGCACTGCTATTGTGACTATTTATACGTATAAAGGAATTTATCATGACGTGGGAGACCTATCTCAAGGACCAGCAGCCCCGCTATTTGGATGAGTTGCTCAATTTCCTCAGCATTCCCAGTATTTCAGCCCTGCCTGAGCACGCCAGTGACGTGCAACAGGCTGCCCAATGGGTCGCCAAGCGCCTCACTGCTGCTGGCCTGGAACAGGTGCAGATTTTGCCAACAGAAGGCCATCCTGTTGTCTACGGACAGTGGTTGCACGCGCCCGGCAAGCCAACCGTGCTGATCTATGGTCATTTTGATACGCAGCCAGTCGATCCACTAGAACTGTGGACAAATCCACCTTTTGAGCCAATTGTGCGCAATGACCGAGTGTATGCGCGTGGAGCTTCGGACGATAAGGGCTGTATGCTCATTCCAATCCTTGCCGTCGAAGCCTTGCTTCAGGCAGAGGGTGCCTTGCCCGTGAACGTCAAATTCTTTCTCGAAGGGCAGGAGGAAATCGGGAGTCCGCAGGTGCCAACTTTGATTGCAGAGCAAAAGGATCTCTTCGCTTGCGATCTTGTCATTAGTGCCGATGGCGCTCAGTATTCTGAGACACAACCTGGACTGTTGGTGGCCTTCAAGGGTCTAGCTGGGATACAGATTGATGTGCGCGGTGCCAAGAGCGATTTACATTCGGGCGTCTATGGCGGGGCAGTGCCGAATCCCATCCATGCCTTGGTCCATCTGCTGGATTCTATGCGCAGTCCAGAAAACCACATTCTCATCGAGGGCTTCTATGACACAGTAGTGCCGCTCACCGAGGCAGATCGTGCCGCTATTGCCGCTATCCCTTTCGATGCGCAGGCAGCACGGGCAGCCATCGGCATTACTGCTCACGTTGCTGAGGCTGGATACACGCCTGCGGAGCATCTCTCAGCGCGACCTACGCTGGAAGTAAATGGCATCTGGGGCGGCTTCCAGGGCGAAGGGATCAAGACAGTGTTGCCGAATGAAGCGCACGCCAAGATTACCTGTCGTTTAG
>JBDTBU010000012.1:0-3193 GCA_039923935.1 Ktedonobacteraceae bacterium
AAGGAGTGTACATTTCGTCGCAAAGAGGGAGCAGATTCGTTCAAATCAAGCATACAAAAAGCCTTTTATCTCTTCCCAATAGTCCAATAATTATAGGTATCTTGTATGGTCAGCGCGGGGATTGCTCCCTCCACAGACCATACTACTGTTTTTATACCTCTATATTTACATGCTTGCTCTACAATGTCAAACCAGTGGCGCAAAAAGCAGGAAAGAGTAGACGGCGAAGCCGTTATTCATAACGCAAGCAGCATCAATAGGGCCACTTCATCCACTTTTTCTCAAACTCTTCATTTATTGTTGTGTGAGTATCTATCTAGCCCATTTCTCCTATCAACCTTTTCGTGATCGATGAAATGATATATGGTGACACAAGGATACGTACAGACAGACATGTTGGTCTGTCTGTAGACACGGCTACCTTCTTTGCCAAAAAGGGAGTTTCTAGAAAAAAGGAGAGTTCTTTTTAGATGGAACCACACTTATACATCTGGCGGTTTTTCCGCCAGCAGCGCCTAACCAGCAATGTACGCTACTTTGGGTGCCTGGCGCTGACAGTAGTATTTCTGAGCGGTTGGTTGGGACCCAGCACTCTGGTACAGACATGCTGTCACACTACTAACCAAAACTCTGCTGTGACGAGTGGGGATACGTCAGGGTACAACACTACCGACTTTTCTACAACCTTACTGGACTTTGCTGAATACAAGAAGATATCTGTTGCCAGACGCATCTTGTTACGCGAAAAACTCAGTACCCTTGTTCAATCTATGAATAAGAGCCATCCAGTTCCCAGCCAGGGAAACAGCCATCCCGCACCTAGGCCGGGGAACAGTCATCCAACTCCTAGGCCGGGGAACAGCCATCCAACTCCTAGCCAGGGAAGTGGTCATCCCGCTCCCAGCCAGGGAAGTGGCAATGTTTTTCCTTACGGTAGTTGCACCTGGTGGGCTAACCAGCGCTATTACCAACTGCACGGGTTCTATGTGCCCTGGCGCACGCAGGCGACCGCCTGGCAGTGGACGGACCGCGCACATCAGTTCAATTGGCGCGTTTCTAGCCAACCTTCGCTGGGAGCGATTGTTGTTCTGCGGCCTGGAGTGCAAGGTGCCTCTGGCGCTGGACATGTCGCTGTCGTTGAAAAAATCCTCCCGAACGGACATGTGATCGCCAGCAATATGAGCTGGGGCCGGTCTCCTGGGAGCGTAACGAACGTTGAGTTCACACCCGGCCCAGGTGTCTCGTTCATCAGTGCTAACTAACCTTGCTCTGCCAGCCTTTCTCATCACTCTTAAGTCCTCGTATCCGGCATTACAAATATGAGATGATTAGAGAGGTAAGTAGCTCTTTAAGATGCTCGCGCTGCTATACAAGCAGCAGCGCGAGCATTGCTTTGACAAGAATCAGCCAACGTCCGCAACTGAATATTTCCATGTCTATTGGAATAGTGTTCTATATCTTCTCTTAATCCAGATACTTATACGCGGGCAGCGTCAAGAATTCGACGAAATCGTCGTCGGTGATGATCTGGTCGAGGATTTGCGCGGCTTGGCTGAACTTACGCCCGGCCAACATCTCTTTACCCAGAGTTGCCTCGACCTTCTCCTGCTCCTCGCGGGCTAGTTGGCGGAAGAGTTGCACAGTCACCTTGCGTCCGTCGCTGAGCGTGCCTTTGGCATGGTGCAACCACTGCCAGACCTGGGCGCGGGAAATCTCGACGGTGGCGGCGTCCTCCATAAGGTTGTTGATCGGGACACAACCGGAGCCGCGCAACCAGGATTCGAGATATTGCAGGCCGACGCTGATGTTGTTGCGCAACCCTGCCTCGGTGATGGTACCCTCTGGCACTGCGAGCAGGTCGGCGGCGGTAACGTGCACATCGTCGCGTTGGCGAGCGACCTGATTGGGTGCTGGCATGGCGGCGTCAAATTCAGCCATAGCGAGGGCAACGAGGCCGGGATGCGCCACCCAGGTGCCGTCGTGCCCATCAGTGGCTTCGCGGCATTTGTCGATGCGCACTTTGGTGAGAGCCTCTTCGTTAGCTTGCGGATTGTTCTTGATGGGGATTTGTGCGGCCATGCCTCCGATAGCGTGAGCGTTGCGCCGATGACAGGTCTTGATGGCTAGCAGCGAGTATGAGCGCATGAAGTGCGCGGTCATAGTGACCTGAGCACGATCTGGGAAGATAAATGCGGGTATGTTGCGGAACTTCTTGATCGCGCTAAAGATATAGTCCCAGCGCCCACAGTTGAGGCCCGCCGAGTGCTCGCGCAGTTCGTAGAGGATCTCGTCCATCTCGAACGTAGCCAAAATGGTCTCGATCAGCACAGTGGCTTTGATTGTGCCCTGCGGGATGCCTTGGAGATCCTGGGCCATGACGAAAATGTCATTCCACAGACGCGCTTCCAGATGGTTCTCGATCTTGGGCAGGTAGAAATATGGGCCGCTGCCCTTAGCGAGCAGGGGCCGCACATTGTGGAAGAAGAAGAGTGCGAAGTCGAAAATGCCGCCGGAGACGGGCTGTCCATCGACGAGCATATGTTTCTCCAGCAGGTGCCAGCCGCGTGGACGCACGATCAGCGTGGCAATCTTCTCATTCAGCTTATACTCTTTGCCTTCGGGACTGCGATAGCTGATCGTGCCAGCCACAGCGTCACGCAGGTTGATCTGGCCTGAGATTGTGGCATCCCAAGTGGGGGCATGTGAGTCCTCAAAATCGGCCATGTAGGTTTTCGCACCAGAATTTAGGGCATTGATAACCATTTTACGATCAACGGGTCCAGTGATCTCAACGCGTCGATCCTGCAAATCGGCGGGTTCAGGCGCAATGGTCCAGTCACCCTGGCGAATAGACGCGGTTTCCGGCAAAAAGTCCGGCAATATACCAGCATCAATCTCAGCTTGGCGCTGGACACGCTTCTGAAGCAATTCTTCACGTCGAGGTGCAAAAGCCCGCATCAGCGTGGCGACAAAATGCAGCGCCTCTGGGGTCAGGATCTGGGCAAATTCTGAACTGACAGGGCCAATAATCTCGATACCGCCCTGAGATGTGGTTGAGGTCATAACAAGCGTTCCTTTCGCATCATGCCAGCAAGAGAGGAGTCAAATGTTTTTTCAAGCATATCCTCTCACACGCGGAAAAGCAAATGTGAGCGCAGACATTCTGTATGGATGGTGTGTTCGTTGAGCTGGC
>JBDTBU010000013.1:0-11725 GCA_039923935.1 Ktedonobacteraceae bacterium
AACAGCAGCCCTTCGAGCCAGACCAGTTCGCCGTCGCGGGTAATCTCGCTAAAGAGGAAGGTTGCCAGACCCAACACGGCTAACTCGACGATGCTGAATACAAGGTCGAGCCGCATCGGCATGGCTAGGCTCACGAGCACCAGGATGGGAGCCATCAGCAGGGCGATCTGGATTGAGGAGCCGGCAGAAGCTGCCAGAACCATGCCCATGCGTTTCTCTAGGGACATCCTGATGGTGTTGAAATATTCGGGCAGGCCACCGATCAAGGGGATGAAGACTAGCCCCACAAAGGCGGCATTCCAGTGCAGAGCCTCAGTCAATGGTGTGATCGTGCCCACCAGGATATCAGAGAGCCAGCCAACGCCTATCGTGGCCCCGGCCAATAGGAGTAGCGCGGGTATCAGCGGTGGCTTGCGCTCAGGGGTAGCCGCACCCTGCTGACCTGAGACTGGTTGATTTCCCTCGTGCTTCAGAATAGCCGCCAGAGTGTTGTCGATATGGTGTAGTACCCCGCTCGTGTTTGGGCGCGTGGTCGTTGTAAGATGCCGACGATAGGCCAGCAGGCGTGTAATAGCCAGGGTTGAACGTTCACCCAGCAGAGGATCAAACTCGTCGCCCTCAGTATCACCAGGCTTGTCGCCTACACGAAAGACACTGAACAGAATCGAGGCCAAATAGCCCAGCAGGAGCAGCACCGCGATAAAATCCGAGAGCAGCAGCCCTTGCTGATAAATCTGCGCGTGTGGCTGCCCATTGTGCGAGGCCAGCAGTTCCGCGAAGGTCGGCAGCATTAGGCCACCCACGCACAACGCGAGCAGCGAGGCGTACTGGCTGGCCGGACGCGTCTCAAAGCGCAAACGTCCAGAACGCACCGAGCCAATAAACGTCGCCACACCCAGCACCAACAGCGCATTGCCCAGGATCGAGCCAATAATCGAGGCGCGTACAACCTCGATCAGCCCATCGCGCAGTGCGAAAATACCGATGATTAACTCTGTCGCATTGCCAAAGGTCGCGAAGAGCAGACCGCCGACGCGCTCGCCCGTGTGTTCTGCGATCCGCTCTACCGCTTGCCCAATCAACGCCGCCAACGGAACAATGCCGAGGGCCGCGATCAGGAACAGGAGCAGTGGTGGCAACGGCAAATGCAAAAGCTCGATAAGGACTGTCAATACAGTGAAGATAAGCAAGCCATAGAGCCAACGTAGCATACTCGATATCCCCTTTAACTAATAGTTGCTTATTTTATGGACAGGTATTCCCATGCCCACAAAACTCGCTTTAACCTACGTCCGTTGAAGCCGGTGAGCTTGCCCACAAACCCAACTGGACGGGAGCTTGGACTACGACCAAGCTACATTTTTGCTTCCACTGCTCATGTCGTCGCATGAGCAGTGCTTTCACTTCCCGCCGGTTTTGACAGGCGCGTAATTCCCGATCACCGAGCCTGGACGCGATAGTCTGCGAGGCGTTTGTGTCGGCATGTGTCGTGTGACTGCAAACTCGACAGCAGAACGTCTGCTGATTGGGTCTGTTTTTTCGGTCCACGTAATGACACACATGACACTCCTGTGAGGAATACGCACTCACCACCTTTGTGGCAGAAACACCACGTTTGGTTGCATTCCAGGTGATGTGATCGGGAATATGCGCCAGGTTGGACGCCCGCATGTAAGCGTTCATGGCTCTGGCCTTGTGGCGCATCGTCGCGACGGAAAGCTGTTCGTACGCAAACTGACAGCCTTTGTGCTGCTCAAAACACAGATTGACTGCTCGGTTGATGGATTGTTTGACGGAGCGGGTGAGCCGTTGCCCCGTCGCGCTGGACGTGGAAGGGAGCTTTTCCTTCGGCACGCCTTTCTTTTCCAGGCATTTCCTGAGCTTGGCCTTCCGACGGCGTTTTTCGCGATCCCGCTTCTGCTGCTCTCGGAGTTTCCCATTGAACGTCCCGTAGTGTTTGCCATCGGATGTGGTGACAAAGTTGGCGATCCCCACGTCAATACCAATGACTGGCGCATCCGGGGCCGTTTGCGGCACAATGCGTTCATCGTAGGTGAGCGTCAACCACCAGACCTCATCCTGCTTGTTGAGCGTGACGCTGCTGTTGATCTTGCAGCGTTTGCCGGTTTCGGGATCGGTCAGTTGCTCTTTATGGAAGCCAGCAAGTTTGACGGGGATCAACAATGGATGGCCTTTGTCCAGCGTCGAGAGCGTGAGCCAGTAGTCAAAGGTGCTCTCGCGGGCTTCCTCTAGCTTGACGACATTGCTATTGGCCTGAATACAGGGCTGGTGTAGCGTTGGAACATTCCACTCGCGCCATTCCGGTTCTTTTGTTCCCTCTTGAAGGGTGCCATCTGCCTGTTGCTCCTGGTACTCGGCCACCGCGTCGAGGGAGTCGGCAAGAGCGTTGGCGCGATTGCTCCGCCACGACTTGGCAATGCCCGCTGCCTGTTGGATCGCGTTACGATGCCACCGCTCTGAGAGGAAGGTGAGAAAACAGGCAGCGCGAAAGCCATTGGGAAGTTCATCGGTACAAAAAAGTGTCACATACTGTTGAGTAAGCGCAAGATACACCGAGGCCACCGCATCCAAGGCAGCGAGCTTCCCTGAATTGGGAGCTTCCAGCCTGATATGCGTGACTGCGCGGGTGACGATGTGCGGCTCACCCTTTTTTGCTCGCTTCTTGCGCTTCTTCATGGTTTTCCTGTTCTCATTCCTGAACCATTTTTTCTGTCTTGCGTTTCGCTCGGCGTGGTCCGTCTCATCTGGCACAGAAACAGAACGAGAGACAATGCTGGTTCAATCCACAAGCAGATCTTCGGTGGTGTTTTCTGCCTGATTGACCACTTCGATCTCCCGCCCGTAGGTTTTAATGCCTTGAAGCTTCGCGTCATCGATCAATTTCATACCTCTATTTTAGCGTACATAACCGCGTTTGTCTATAACCGTCTACTCATCGAGTGAGCGTTTCCAATACTTCTTGTAGGAAGTGTTGAATCTGTGACTATAATCAAAACCAGTAACGTGTATGCCATCAAAATATACCCGGCGCACAAACGTAAGGAGTAACGTATTTATGTCGAACCCCATCATCAATACCAACGAACCAGGACAAATATCCGACGAGCAAACTCATCACCAAGCACCCACGCTGCCCAGACCCCACAACGCCTTCGGCTACTTATCTGGCACACTGTTAGAACGAGGCGACGCGATTATTTACGCCATTGTCGGTGCCAGTTTTTTCTTGGGAGCCGTCTTCGCCCTTGGCTACAGCTTTTGGGATTTCGGCAGCACCATGTCGGGCATTAATTACAGTTTATCCACGGCACAGGCAAGTGTCGCTAATGCAATTATCAGGTTGGTTTCAGACCTGCTGCTCGTGCTGATTATCATGGAGGTGCTGAGCACAGTCATCCATTACCTGAAATCGCATGCCACCTCGTTGCACCCTTTCTTGTTCATTGGTATAATCTCTGCCACACGCGGAATCCTTTCAATTGGTGCCCGGCTCTCCGTTGAAACCGTCAAGGGAGAGGAGTTTAACCATGCGATGATCGAACTTGGCGTCAACGCGCTGGCAATTCTGGCGCTGGGTATCACGCTCAAATTGCTGGGCAGAACGGCTGATGATCACTGATTAGAATATCTATCCCTCTCGTGTAAAGCGATGATGCTTACCGACGTACCAGCGCACGGTCATGACAAATTCGGCGTGGCTCCAGGTGAGCGGCGAGACACTGAGCGGCTCGTCGGTGAAGGGATGCACCTGCTCGGCCATGACGCCGCTAGCTAAAGCGTGTGTCCGCGCCCATTCCAAGAGTGGCAGTGCTTGGCGCAGTTCGTCCAGGGTATGGGCGCGGGCGATGCGGTACTGAGCCAGCCAGAGCGTGCAGATAAACCAGGGGTTGCCCTGCGCTTGATTGAGATCGTGCGTGACCTGATAGTAATAGTCGTTCTCGTAGCGGGCCATGCCTCCCACCGGAGTTTTAACCCACAACGTCTGCTCAAGCTGCTGCATCGTTTGCGCGATTTCCCGGTCATTGGGCGAGAACATACCGAACTGGAACAGGCCGCACAAGCTGCTATCCAGCGTCGCGTCTTTGTGGATCGTACCGTCTGTATCTACTGTAATCATACGCAGGAAATGGCCGCGTTCGGCATCCCACAGATATTTTAAGGCGGCTTGCTTGATCTCTGCGGCGGCCTGCTGGTACTTGTCAGCGAGTTTTCCTTCTCCAAGCAATTGTGCAAAGTGGGCCGCCGCATCCAGTCCGGCATAGACCGTCGCAGTCGTATAGCTGAGGATACCGCGCCGTTCCTCCCACAGATCGAAGGACGGGCCAGGCAGGTGTGTGTGTTCTTCACGATAGCTGGTCATAAAATCGGCGGCTGGCACAACCAGAGAATGGAAATGCGGCGCGACAAACTCGATGTCAGAGAAGCTGAGATAGTGCTGCCAGAGGCTATAGATGACCAGGGCCGTCTCGTCCTCTTGAATGGGCAATTGCGGCTGGCCGTGCGCGTCGATCCAGGGATGCCAACTGCTGCCCCAGGAGAGATCGGGGTTATATTTGTGCAGCAGATAGCCATCTTCGGTGAGCACATTGTTGCAGAAGCTAAAGAAGTCGCCAGTCACTTCGGGATAGCCTGCATGATTGAGCGCATTAGCCACCAGAGCGCCGTCACGCGGCCACATATACGAGTAACTATCGTTGGAGAAATGCTCAACATCGGCATCGTTGGCGGCGATAATCGCTCCCCCATGATCGATCTGTGTGCGTAAAATTAACAGGCTACGTTTATAAAGATCGACAAGTTCTGGCGTGAGATCAGCGAAATCCTGTTTCTGCTTGTTCACCCAACTCTGCCAGTAGTTGCGTGTGCGCATCACAAAGCTCTCTGGACTACGTGCACGCACCAGACGATCCGTCTCAACGACTGCTGGCAGGTTCGCACCGACAATCAGCCAGTGATACGCCGTCTCGGTTGCGCCCGCTGCTACGTTGGGCAGGTGCAGAGCGAGCGTGCCATCAACTGAGCCTTGTGCGATAGGGTTGCGGCCCAGTTCGCCATCCTCAGCATCGCGCCATGTGCCCTGTGCACCGTTAAATTCTTTCACGCCGGTAGCCCAGCTTGCGATGCCGATATGTGCGTGCTCGTCATTGCCCACCTGCCCGTTCATCAGGAAGTAGCCTCTGCGCTTGTAGGCCACGAGGGAGCTGGTCGCGGGATGATAGAAAACCGTATTGCCGTCGGCAGCATTCCCGATGTGCCAATCGTAGTGAAAGAAGAGGCGTATCTCACGCGGGTGATCGGCGTGATTGCTCACCTCAACCTGCCGCATCAGGATCGGGCGGGTGAAGTCCACACAATCGTGAAAGACCAGTTCAAGCTGGAGATCTGGATGCACGAGTTTTACGTACGTCACCAGTGTCTCCGGCTCGTAGACCATCTCGCGTTGCCAGGCAGGTGCATCCAACCAAGCGAACTGGCCAGCAACCCAGACGCCGGTATGCGAGATGTCGCCAGCCGTGTGCAAATCCTGCCCAACGTGCGGCCAGTAGATATCGCGGAGATTGTAGTTTTTATCGAAATTCACCAACAGATGGCCATTGCCCAGAGGTAGATCGCGCGGCATACAGGTGTCCTCCCCAATGAGATAAAGTCTTGCCTGATTATAACACGCGAGGGCAAGCCGGACGCGAGGTCCGACTTGCCCTTCACATGTTGGTTCGATCACTTTTGCGGAATTTGGAAAGGGGTAGCGACCTGGGTGGTACTTGTAAAAGTATTCTGAGTCACAAGCATCAAGAGAGTGAATGCAGTGCTATCCTGTGCGACAAGAAATCCTAATGTTCCTGTGATACCTGTTTCACCGGGTTGAATGGCACTTGGAAAGGTTGAGTACGTAGGTGCAGCACTTGTATCTGCAACTTTCAAACGAAAGGCTTCTTTTGTGCCATTATCAATGTAAGCGGGGTCTGTGGTAGGATTCTCTACTTTGAAGCTCAGTACAACGTAACTCATGCCTTTGCTAGCCTGATTGCCCTGGGCGCTGAGTATCCAGGTGGCAGAGACAAGCGTCCAGTTGAGGCCAGCATATTTAATGGCCGTATTGGGCGTGATTGTCCGAGCTTGGTACTTGCTCACATCGGTATGGGCTTTCAGAGGAACATCGATCTGATGCTCTGTGCCCACTCCCAGCCGCAAGATCAACTGGCTCACATTAACCGTCGAGGGCACTTCAAAATCGACCCAGTTTGTACGTGCTGTTGAGGTAGACGGGACGGCAGCTTCCTGTGCACCGACCTCGTTCACAGGGTTCCCGTTGGGCAGGATCAGATGCATGGTATTATCATTGCCACCATTTCCCGGATTGGGCGCAACATCGGTGGTCTGCTCTTTGAAGTTGAGACGGAGCAGGCTCATGCCATCCGCCGCTGCGTGTGTGTCATCGGTGAAGGCCTTTGCCAGCGTTGCATCGACAACGGTGATGGCATCATTGGCATAGGTCACGGTTGCATCAATAGCGACGGTCCCTGCGGTTGGCGTCCCTTTGCCGGTGATGACAGATGTCGCGCCTCCGTTCACTGCGCCAGTACCAGGAGTCTTGTTAAAAGAAAATCCCGTCCCAGTTGGAACAGAACTACAAGCACTGATAAGCAAGAGGACAATCAGGAGCACAGCAGCGTGGAGCAGACCTCTCACGGTAAGTTTTTTCTGTAAACGTGTGGTATATTGCATGTGAAATCCCTTCTGTTTTGTTTTTACAATAAGCGGCTTCATCAAGGTCTGCGGTGCTCTAATAACCCAGAACTCGTGCGCCCTTCTCGTTAATTTCAGTATATATTGATTGGTGTCTCGAAGAATTATCACCGATATATCATCCATGTATCACTTTTTTGCCCTATCCACAAAGATATATCCTACAAAAAGTGTGTGCGATGACGTATTTAATGGTAAGCTAGAGTGGCGTGGCTTATCGGACTGAGAGGATAAATCGTTTCATGAAACAGCAGACTCGCAAGGTGTCAAATATACAAATGAGGATGCAGCGGGAACAACGCCATTTAACTCAAACCGAACTGGCTCGCCTGCTCGGTACCACATACCTCTCCGTCTGCCGCTGGGAAAACGGCGTGACTTCGCCTAGCCTCTACTATCGCAAACAATTGTGCGAACTCTTCGGACGTTCTGCTGAAGAGCTAGGACTGACCAGTTCACCCGTAGAGGAGGAAACAAGCAACGAGATCGAGAAGCCGCCACCTGTTCGCTCATTGCTATGGAATGTGCCCTATCGTCGCAACCCCTTCTTTACAGGACGCGAGCAAATTCTCGAACGCCTAGCTGTGCTGCTCAACGCAAGCCGTGTGGCGGCCTTGAGCCAAGCACATGCGATTAGTGGCTTGGGAGGCATCGGCAAGACACAAACTGCCGTCGAGTATGCCTATCGTCATCGGCAAGACTATCAGGCCATTTTGTGGGTGCGGGCCGAGAACCGCGAGGTGCTGATTGCAGATATGGTGGGTCTGGCCGAATTGTTAGGTCTGGCAGAGCAGAGCGAGCAAGATCAAGGTCAGGTGCTAGCAGCCGTTAAGCATTGGCTGAGCAAGCAGTCTAAATGGCTGCTGATTATGGATAATGTCGAGGACTGGTCTGTGGTTGAGGAGATTGTTCCGCCAGATGCCCAAGGCCATATCTTACTCACGAGCCGTACCCAAGCGACTGGAGGCATGGCTCGACGACTGGACCTTGAGAAGATGGAGCCGGAGGTCGGCGCACTCTTCTTACTACGCCGGGCGGACCTTATCGCGCCAGACGCACCTCTTGAGGCACATTCCTCCGCTCAGTTAGCCATAGACATTGCGTGCCTGCTCGATGGACTGCCACTGGCACTCGATCAGGCAGGAGCCTACATTGAGGAGACAGGGTGCAGTGTAGCGGATTATCTCGAACGCTACCAATCACGCTCAGCAAGCCTGCTCAAGAGGCGTGGGCGGCAGATGGCTGCTCATCCTGCTTCGGTGAGTATGACCTTTTCGCTCTCTTTTGAGAAGGCGGAACGAGCCAATCCGGCGGCGGCAGAGCTCCTCCAGTTGTGTGCTTTTCTCGCGCCAGATGCCATTCCTGAAGAGATTATTACACGGGGAGCTACCGCACTTGGCCCTCTTCTCCAGCAGGTAGCTGCCGACCCATTTGCTCTGGATGGGGTATTTGCCATATTACGCAGCTATTCTTTGTTACGCCGCAACCCCGATAACAAAACGGTCACGATCCATCGGCTCGTGCAAGCGGTAATCAAGGATCAGATGGATACGCCGATGCAGCGCCAATGGGCTGAGCGATGTGTACAGGCCATCAATTGTGCCTTTCCAGATGTTGCATTTGCCCATTGGCCACAGTGTCAACGGCTTATCCCTCAGGTTCACGCCTGTTTCACCTTGATCGAGCAACAGAACCTTGCCTTCCCAGAAGCAGCCCGCTTGCTCAATCAGGCAGGATGGTACTTGCGAGAACGGGCGTTGTTTGCCCAAGCAGAGTCGCTCATCCAACGCGCCCTGATAATCAGCGAGCAGGTACTTGGTCCCGATCACCTCGATACTGCAACTACCCTGAATAATCTGGCACTGCTGGCCTTTTCTCAGGCGCGGTACCCACAAGCGGAACCACTCTACCAGCGGGCATTGACCATCAGGAAGCGGGTACTTGGGCCTGAGCATCCTGATGTGAGTGCCATTCTCGATAATCTGGCAACATTGTACTTTTACCAGGGTCGCTCTACCGAGGCTGAACCCCTCTACCAACTTGCTCTGGCGATAAACGAACGGGAACTCGGCCCAGATCATCCTACTACCGCTACTACCCTGCATAATATGGCGCTCTTCTTCAGGAGCCTGGGGCGCTATCAGCAGGCCGAACTCCTCTACGAGCGTATTCTCACTATTCAGGAGAAAACACTCGGTCTTGAGCATCCCGACACTGGTGCAACCTACAATAATCTGGCGTTGCTCTACTCGGCCCAAGGTCGGTATGAGGAGGCCGAACCACTCTATCAGCGTGTGTTGGCTATCGTAGAGAAAGCCTTCGGCCTTGAGCATCCTACTACCGCTATTGCCCTCGATAATCTGGCAAAGTTCTATTATACTCGCGGCCAATATGAGGCAGCAGAGCCGCTCTATCAGCGTGCCTTGGCGATTGAAGAACAAGCACTTGGCCTCGATCACCCCATCGCGGCTATTACGCTGAATAATCTGGGGCAACTCTCTCACAGCCAAGGTTTGTATGCACGCGCGGAAACATTTTATCTGCGCTCTCTGGCTGTCAAAGAGCGTCTCCTCGGTCCCGAACATCCCGAAACGCTCTATACCCTTGATAAGCTGGCATACCTGTACTATGACCAGGGCCGTTATGAGCAAGCGGAACCACTCTATCTACGTATTCTGGCACTCGAAGAGCAAGAATTGAGTTTGGAATATCCCCAAACGCTCAACGTCCTCGACAAGCTCGTACAACTGTACCGTGACCAAGAGCGCTACGAGCAAGCAGAGCAACTCTCCCAACGAGCCTTGGCTATTCGTGAGCAGACACTTGCCCAGAAGCTGGAGGCGAGCGCTGGCTCTCCACACGGGCAATGAGCAGGCAGGTGTACGTGTTCTTTATGTATGTGCGCTGGATTATTGGGGCTAGGGCTAATAGTGTGTACCGTATCTCGTATCTGCCAGCCTTTACGCGTCGGGAGGCAGCTTGAGAGCAGTCCGCGCTTCACTCTCGCTGCTGGCCTGCATAAGTTGATCGATCAGCGTATCCAACGCCTTGATCTGTTTCATGCCTTCTACTCGCTTTTCCGCCGCTGTGCTCAAAGCCGGAAAACGGTTTTGGATAATTTTGAGGATAATCCGTTTCGTGCTTTGCAGTTCTCCTTTGGCAATACCCTCAGTCTTACCTCTTGCTTTGCTTTCAGCCATTTTCCCCTTGACCCAAGGACTTTCTTCCAACAAGGGATCAAACATATGAATCCTCCTCTCAACGCGCAGCATCTCGTCCGCTGGCAAACGGTGCGCTCGTTCCAACAAGACGCGAAAACAGAGTAGCTCATCACGCAACAACTGTTGATCATCTCTGTAATAGTTTACCATATCGTCAATAGCGTGGAGCAGGAGATCGTCAGTAATCTCGTCCATTGCTGGAAGAAAACCGTAGAAGGGGACAGCCTGCGTGTTGATATAGTGGCGGGCATCCTCTTTCCACAACAAGACCGTTCGATAGCGGAAAGAGAGGATTTCGCCATCGGCATCGCGCTCTTTCAGTGGCGAACTCACCGTCGTGACTTGAAAAGGATAGACGATGATGGAGATAATAGGTAACTCGTATTTCTCCCAGAGCAGTACGTGATAAACCAGCAGACGTTTATCCATTTTGCTGTTGGACGAGCTTTCAAATTCACAGTGCAGGATGTGCCATTCACCTTTATAGAACACTTTGTACACACGATCACCACGTCGGGGTGGAATGAGCATCTCGACGGTGAGTTCTTCGATACGTTCAATAGTGCTATCTCCCAGTAGCAAAGGGATAATGGCTGATACTGGTGCTCTAGCATACGTTTGAGCACATTATCGTATGATTGGGTTTTAGCAGCCCTGGATGGCTTTTTGGGGTTCTTTGCCATGATTCAACCTCCCTTGCAACAAAGCTCGTATTCCAGGATGGATTATAACATGCGCATATAATATTTTTATACATCTAGGATAAATGGGTAAGCGAACAACGAAACTCTGCCAAGTATCACAGGCATGTGCAAAATCTGCCCCACCTATGCTACGCTATAAACAACAATTGACTCAAAGGTTTGGTTTCATGAAACGATCATTCTTAGGAAAATTACAACGGACTGCGCTCGCCAGTTTGGTAGGGGCGTTGCTCTTACTGGTGGTGGTGCCAGTTCTGCAGCTTGCAGTGCTGGGGCCACAGGGATATGAAACGGCACTGGCAACTCCGCACGCTAGCCTACTCTGGATTGCCGGACATATACAGCTTTTCCTGCTCTATCGGCTTGCACTGTTGCTGGGGTTCATACTACTATTGGGGCTACCATTCGCGCTCTTTCGCATTATTGTGGCGCAGGAGATTGTGGGACGCGCAGAAATAAAAGCGGAAGATAAGGCGGAAGCAGATAGAGAAGAGTATGATGAAGATGAGGATGAGGATGACATAGAGGAGTATGATGAGGGCGATGACGAAGAAGAATATGAAGATGAGGATGAAAGTGCGGATGATGAAGAGTTAGCTGAGAATGGCATGCCAGCGTTTGCTTGGCGTGGCAAAGGTTTTGCGGTGATCGCGGCCTGGACGGGTGCCATAGGCTTGTTGCTGCTCGTAGGTGGCACACTGGCTAGCACAATCTATCTATGGAGTAGCGCGAGTAGTGTCAGTGCACAGGTGCCCGACAATTTTGCCGGTGTCTCCAGCTTTTGTGCGGTCCTCACCTACACAGTTGGTGGTGGACTGTTGGCATTGGCGCTGATCTTCTTCGGGATTGTCATTGCGCGGAGTGGGCGCAAGCTTTGGCCGGATAGTTGGGTAGCCTTTGGTTACATCGCGCTGGCTATTGGAGCCATTGCGAGCGGTAGCGCCGTTCAAGTTGCGCTAGCTCCCACGGGCGGGCAGGCGTCGTTGACCACACCAACAATCCTGCTCTTCTCCATCTGGTCGCTTTGGTTCA
>JBDTBU010000014.1:0-18512 GCA_039923935.1 Ktedonobacteraceae bacterium
TTCTTCAATGAGTTTTAACATATTCTCAAAGTTCCTGGTTTTTCCATATTGCAAATTTGCAATTATTGCGTTAAAATAAGAGTAGGAGAAATAGAAACCGAGAATCGAGGAAACACAAAATGCAGACAAGTTACTACACAGCAAAAGAAGTTGCAGAAGTATTGAAAACTTCAATTCAAACGGTATATCGTAAAGCTAAAACAGGCGATTTGCCGTCAGAAGGAAAAAGACCAAATATTAGGTTCCCCAAAGAAGCTATCGATATAATTGTAGAATCTGATTTTAAA
Source organism: Ktedonobacteraceae bacterium (assembly GCA_039923935.1). Taxonomy (GTDB): domain Bacteria; phylum Chloroflexota; class Ktedonobacteria; order Ktedonobacterales; family Ktedonobacteraceae; genus Paraktedonobacter. The sequence goes on from JBDTBU010000014.1 coordinate 288, forward strand.
GACGATGAAGAGGACGAAAAACTAACTTTTACAACAAGCACATTAGCAGATGCTTGGATAAAGCAACAGATGAACCATCCTTACGCAGACGAAGATAGTGTACCATATAAAACTGTTGTTTCATGGTACAAGAAAAATAACAATATCGGTAGAACCGTAAAAAGAGGCAACAAGATTGTCGGATGGGTAACTGCACTTCCACTGTACGACGATGTTATAGAAAACCTCTTAAATGGGGTTATCAAGGAGAAAGATATCAGAGAGCAAGACATCAGAAAATGGAACGAAAAAAACCTATCTGTTTATGTGCCAATTATTGAGGTTCCAGAAACAGGAAACAAAGAAGCAGATAAACGGGTTGGAAGATTCCTAGTGAAATATACCATAAAATGGGCTGGATTGTTTATGGAGCAATACGACATTAGAAAATGGTACGCCATCGGTGTTACCCCTGATGGACAACGATTGCTTGAAGACCTCCAATTCGATCTACTCTCATCCAACATTGACGAGACAAGGAAGAACTATGTGTTTGGAGTGAGCAAACCAAAATTAAAAGTTCTTACAAAATTGCTAGAGCAAATCGGAGAGCGACCACAAGGAGCAGACCAGATCAACGTAGCGCACTCGTAACAAAGCCATAACTCACCCCATTTTGAGTGCTGACAGTAAAACTAACACCAAATAAGAAACGGCCAATAAGCGCCTCTAATATGGTAATTAAGCCATAAGAGGCGCTTATTTTTGACAGTAAAGTTGACAGCGTACTTGCTACAAGGTGGAGATGAAAGTAGCAATCAAATGATCTGCGTCAGCCTATAGAGCCATCATAGAACAACGTTAAACTTGGTCTGCCTTTTTGCTCCATTCACCACTTTTCTTGCGAATACCACTGCTATACCGCCCGGAAAAGAAGATACAGCAGGCTGCCTCTTGGAATATGGGATCTTGTTTGCTATACTTCAATGGAGGTAGGGAAATCAAAGGCATGGGATAACTCTACAGACGCTAGGGAAAAATCTCCTGCATGCACTGGCTGAGAAGCAGGGAAGTGGTGATTTGCATATCTCCCTGGAAACGGTGTAGAATAAAAGCGGTATAGGCTCTGGAAGATCCCCAGCCATACAAGAGGGAGACAGAAATATGGTTGAGATGACCGTTGAAAGTGTGCGAATCAATTTACAGACATCGCAGCGGGTCGTTATCTTGAAGGCAACAAAACAAGAACGTTATCTCTTCATCTGGATAGCGCAAACTGAGGCCTATGCTATCGCTATCGAACTGCAAGGCACCAGTCCACAGCGCCCACTCACGCATGATCTGTTGAAAAACGTGATTCATGAGCTAGGGGCAAAAATCGAGAGCGTAGTAGTCTCGGACCTGATTGATGATATTTTTCATGCCCGGATTGTTCTGGATGTGGCAGGCCGACATGTCGAGATAGATTCACGTCCCAGCGATGCTATCGCGTTGGCTGTGCGTGACAAAACCCCAATCTTCGTAGAAGAGAGTGTCCTCGAACGTGCCGGAGTGGCCCTGGAAGGCAGTGAAGAGAAGACGTTGTTAAACAAAGATGATGCAGCAGTCAAAAAGGCCGAACAGGACAACCTGGATGCATATCGCGATTTTATCAATACCCTCGATGTGCTTGACGAGTTCGGCAAAGACTGATTCTTATTACATAACGGGCCGCGTTTTTAGGGGCGTAACAAGGCTTTCAAAAGACCCACCAGGAGTCGAGAGAAAAGTCCATAAGCGATGACGGCCAGCAGAAATTCTAGGTAGATGAGCAATTGCGTACCCGCGAGCGGCGCAATGTTGATAGTAGTAGCCAGCCAGCGTAGAGGTTCAACAAACACATCGCTGGCTACAAACAACAGGCCAAGCCACAGCGTTGTAGCGGCCACACCGAACAGCATACATATCACCCGCGCTAGCAGCGTTAACTGAACCAGCATCAGGCATAATCCCACCAACCCAGGCACCGGACTTCGGTGCCGCTTACGTAGACGGATAGGCCGATACCTTGGTGTAGCTCCTCCCGGTTTTTGGAGCGGCGCTAGCGGCAACACAGGGTACACTGGATATACAGATGCTGCAGGTGATTGCGCGTATGGATAGGCGGGCGCGTACTCTTGCGGAAAAGGACGCGTCTCTGCTTGGGGAGCGGGCACGCCTGGAGCGTCAGAATGCCATCTGCCCATAGGGGAAGTAGGCTCCAAAGACTGCGGAAGAACAATGCTTTCTAGAGGCTCGGTAGGCTGATTATAATCAGTTGGCCTAAAAGCTTTTTGCTGTGCTACCTTTTTGCCCATTGTTTTCCGCTTTCCTTTCCCCTGGCGTACCTACTATGTATACAGACGTGCCCTACTGGATATTATCAAAATGTATAGCGCGAGAAAAGATCTTCGTGCGTTTCGCGCCGTTCCATCAGTTGCACTGAGTGTTCGTCCACTAAAAGTACGGCTGGACGCGGGACAAGGTTGTAGTTACTAGCCATAGGCAGGCAGTATGCACCAGAGGTAGGAAGGGCGAGCAGATCACCTTCGCGCATCAACGGCAATGCAACCTCCTGCACCAGCATATCACCCGATTCGCAATAGCGACCAGAGACACAAACGGTCTCTTCGGCTGGCTCCTGCATACGCTCAACGGGGCAAGCGGTATACACAGCGTCGTAGAGTGCGGGCCGGATATTGTCGGCCATGCCGCCATCGACGAAAAGATAGGTAATACCTCCAGGCGTGGTCTTGCGTGCACCGACACGGTAGACTGCAATTGCTGCACGAGCGATGATCGAGCGGCCTGGTTCGATAATGAGGCGTGGTGCCGGAACCTGCGAGCCAACGGCTGCGAGTCCCCGTACCATGCTTTCTTGCAAGGTCGCAGCCAGGATCTCGATCCCTGGTGTCGCCTCTCGATCAGGTGTATTGATAGCCCAACCGCCGCCAGGGCTGATCTCACGCGGCCACCAACTGGTCTCGTGATACACGTCTGCCGCCAGGGCTAGCAAGCGTTCCAGACATTCGGCATAGGGACGAGCCTCACGCAGCATCGTACCACTATGAGCATGCACGCCCAGCAAGTCGAGTTGGTCATCCAGGAGAATACGCAACAGGGCAGCTTTGGCCTCGCCGTCTCCCAAGTGGAAGCCAAACTTGGACGAGGCATGTCCGGTTTGCAGATAGCGATGGGTGTCGGTTTCAACCTCAGGCGCGACACGCACCAGCACGCTAGGCCGAACGCCAGTTTCGCGTGCCAAGCGGGTCAGGCGTGCCAGCTCGTGCCAATTATCCAGCACAATGCGTCCCACACCAGCACACATAGCCTGGCGCAACTCTTCCTCAGACTTGTTGTTGCCATGAAACGAGACACGCTGCATGGGAAAGTCTACATGTTGCGCGAGCGAAAGTTCCCCGCCAGAAACTACATCCAGGCCCATACCCTGCTCAGCCACCAAGCGTGCAATCTGGGGTGCCAAATACGCCTTGGATGCGTAAAGCAGCAGACATTCCGAAGCGTGATAGACCTCGCGAAAGGCCCGTGTGTACGCTTGGCAAGCCTGCACAATGGTGGCACGATCAAAAATATACAATGGCGTGCCATACTGCTGCACCAAATCTGGCACAGCATGTCCAGCTATATGAAGGATTCCTTGCGCAGAAGTGTGTGCGCTTTCTGGAAGCAGTGATTGTAGGCGCTGTGTATCCATTATCTTTTATCCTTGAATTCCTTTTCGGCCTTTTCCAGCTTGAAATTGTTGTGCACCAGCGAACGACTCGCCGCTCTGGAGCGTTTGCCGGCCCAGTTCGGCTTCGATGGTAAGACCTTCCGCGAGACCATTGCCCAAGCCACGATAGACGGCTTGGCGGTCATTGCGCAGACACGTTTGCGGCCAACTGGCTATGATCTGGCCCAATTCGAGCGCACGCTGCAAGCTCTGACCAGCAGCAACCACCTCGTTGACCAAACCCATATTCAGTGCCTCACGGGCTAGCACTGGGCGACCCGTCAGGATCAATTCGAGGGCGCGTCCAAGCCCAATAATCTGCGGTAAACGTTGGGTGCCTCCATCGATCAGAGGCACACCAAAGCGGCGCTCAAAACAGCCCAAAATGGCAGTCTCGTCAGCGATACGCAGATCACACCAGCAGGCCAGTTCCAGCCCGCCAGCAACACAGTAACCAGCAATTGCCGCAATCATAGGCTTGTTCCCCACCAGACGCGTCAGACCCAGCGGCCCGTTTGGTCCCACAACACCCGGTGTCAGACCTGCCATATCATACAGGTCAGCCCCTGCACAAAACACCTGGTCGCCACCCGTAAGAATGCCCACGCACGCCTGCTCATTCGCCTCAAAAGCCTGCCAGGCTTCTCGCAGTACCAGGGCAGTCTCCCCATTGATAGCATTGCGTGCCTGCCAGCGCGTGAGCCGGATGACGGTAACGGGGCCGTGCTGGCTCACTTCGATAGGTGAGGTCTCGGTCATATTGCTTGCTCCTGATTGATCTTTACGCGAACAGAGTGGTTCTCCAACGAAATTGTGACACGAATATAAGGATGGGTCAAGTACCTCTTGGCGGTACCCCTTATTAGCGGTGCCTCTTGTTATTCGTCGTAGCTGATTTTGTCCGGGATCGAATAGAAACATGCACGCCACTTCTAAGAACTGGCCCACTATGCTACAATAGCCCTACATTCGGAATGTCGCAAAGAAGAGGTTATTGTCATGACGCAAACAGATCAGCACACAAAAGAGCAGCGCACTATGGCGGGCGGAAAAAAGCCGCGCTTGCGTTTTGCTCCCAGCCCAACTGGCTTGATGCATATCGGCGGGTACCGTACAGCCCTTTTTAACTGGCTGTATGCACGGCAAACAGGCGGCCAATTTATTCTGAGAATTGAAGATACCGACACGCTGCGTACCGTTGAGGGAGCAGTTGAATTTTTGCTCGAAGGCATGCAATGGCTGGGGATAGATATCGACGAAGGGCCAGTCGTAGGTGGTCCCTATGGCCCGTATTACCAGACCAGTCGCAAAGCGCTCTACCTGCAATATGCCAATCAACTCATCGAATCCGGGAACGCCTATCACTGCTATTGCACACCAGAACGCCTGGACGCCATGCGCCAAGAGCAGCAAGCGCAAAAATTACCGCCGCGTTACGATCACTGTTGCCGCTATCTCACAGCAGAACAGCGTGCAGCCAACGAGGATGCGGGTCTGAAATGGACCGTGCGTTTTGCTACAGCTTTAGAGGGTGAGACGGTTGTACATGACGAGTTGCGCGGCGATATCGTTTTTCAAAATTCCAACGTCGATGACACGATTATCTTGAAATCGAACGGACTACCAACCTATCATCTGGCGCATGTGATAGACGATCATCTAATGGAGATCACACACCTGATCCGCGCCGAAGAATGGATCTCTAGCGCACCGCTGCATATTCAGATCTGGAATGCTCTGGGCTGGGAAATCCCGCTGATCTATCACGCGCCTGATGTGTTGGGCAAGGATAAACGCAAACTCGGCAAGCGAAATGGCGCTGCGTCTTGGAAAGAGTTGCAGGTACAAGGCTTCTTGCCAGAGGCGGTTGTAAACTTTCTGGCACTCGTCGGTTGGTCCTACGACGATAAAACTGAGTTCTTCACGCGTGAGGAATTGATCCAAGCCTTCTCACTAGATCGTGTTGGCACATCGGGAGCCATTTATGATGCGGAGAAGCTGGCTTGGATGAACGGCGTCTACATTCGCAAGCTCTCAATTGAGGAGATGACGCAGCGTACTCTGCCCTATATGGAGCGGCCCGCAGCCGAGGGCGGTCTGCCGGATGCTATCACGCGCCCGCTGGATGTTGCGTATACGCAACGCGTGCTGATCCTAGAGCAAGAACGTTTGCGCACACTGGGCGAGGCCGCGCACGCCGTCTCGTTCTTCTATACCGAAGATTGGGACTACGAGATTCCGGTGATCCAAAAGGGCATGGACGCAGAGAGCACAAAAAATGCCCTGACACGCGCCCGCGAACTGCTGACCAGCCTGCAAACCTGGGAGTCCGCCATCATCGAGGAGCAGATGCGTGCACTGATGACGGAACTGGGTCTCAAACCTGGACAGTTCTTAGGTGCGGTACGCGTCGCTGTCAGTGGACGCAAGGCCACTCCGCCACTCTTCCAAATGGTCGAAGTACTAGGCCGCGAGCGCACACTGGCTAGAATTGAACGTGCCCTAGCCAATCTTGGATAAATGCTCTTTTAGCATGGTTGTGTGTTTATTTACGTCGATATGCAAATAAACACACAACCATTTATTTTATTGCCCTTGCTAAAATGATACACTTGAGCCATAGTTAAAGAGAGCAAAGCTCAGGATTTCCAGCCAGCACAAGCGTGCATCCTTAGCAGAAAGCAGAAAGACATGGCGCAACAAGATTATCTTCTCCGCATGTTTGAAGAGATGAGCCGGGCTATAGCGCAGATTGTTTATCAGAAGCAGATCAAAGATTATCACGCGTCACATGAACTAATCGATGAGCAGTTTAAACAGGCACTAGGCATGGGTAGCGGCTTTATTCGCACGCTTTCAGACGAGACGTTGCTGGCGATGTTGACCACTGTGGAAACGCTAAATGTCGAGAAGTGCTGGCTAGTGGCTATGCTGCTCAAAGCTGAGGGTGATCTTTTCGTAGATGAGCAAGATGAGAGCAATAGCTACCATAGTTATCTCAAAGCGTGCAATCTCTTTTTGGAGGTTTTATATACTAAAAGTCATAATAAAGAGCTTGAGAAGATCTCCGAGGTAGAAGAGTTACTGGACAAGTTGGAAGATTACGAGACGCCCTTGCGCACCCGTCAGTTGCTTTTCTGGTATTTTGACTACACAGGTCAATACGGGAAAGCTGAGGATATGCTTTTTGATATGCTAGAGGGAGAGGTCAACGATGCATTGGAGAATGTGGAAGAAGCACCCAGTTTGCAGGAACAAGGCGAAGCGTTCTACGCACGTCTTCTAGGCAAAAGCGATGAGACACTAGAGGCTGGCAACTTCGTACACGCCGAGATCGGCGAGGGTCTGGCCAGGCTGCATAAACGCTTTGCATAGATGTTTCTCGGCGTATACTAGAACTGCTCAGGTCTGTTCTTCTTGATGACCTGAACAATTACTCATCTTTTCATCTCAGAAAGGGGCGCACGTTGTCCAGCATCAAATCATCCCAAGTACCTCGTTCTACTGTTGCCTCAAGCTGGCGCTGGCTCTGGCCGGATGTCTTGATGCGCATTTTGCCCTTTGCAGTTATCCCGTTCATCTATATTGCTATTGTGCATCTGCCGCTCTCCGCGTTGGGCCTCACCCTTGGTAACTGGCCGTGGCAACTGCTGCTTGGTCTACTCATCGGTCTGGGCATGGCCGTGTTCGCCACAACGTATCGTATGCGTATTGTCGGTCCCTGGTTCCGTTGGCCCACGCTCAGCGATCATTTCTTGCAGGGTTTTTACTACCTGTGCATCAACGGGCCAGTGGAAGAATTGTTCTTTCGCGGCTTCCTGCTAACTGCTGTCGCACAGTGGACGGGCTGGGTCGGCTGGGGCTGGCTAGTCAGCACAGCCACCTACACACTCTACCACCGCCTAGGCAAATGGAGTTGGCGCAGCGTGGCGGGCGTGGGACTGGCTGGCATCCTCTTCAGCACACTCTACGTCGTGCAGCCCAAACCGTGGTCGCTACTGCTAGTAGTAATCGTGCATGGGTTTACAACGTGGGGATTTTTGAGTCTGGGGGATGAGGTAATGTATCAACGCTGGAAGAGAAAGCAAGGTTCAGGGGCACCGTTATGAAACCCACGAAACACAAAGCCTTCGTCTATATCACTCACCACCACAAGCTGCTTGTCTTTAGCCAGCCCTACGCACCAGAAGCGGGGATACAGGTGCCAGCAGGAACTATTGAGGCAGGCGAATTACCAGAGCAGACTGTTTTGCGCGAGGCGTTTGAAGAGACTGGTCTAACTGGACTTATCCTGGATGGGTTTCTAGGCGCACAGGAGCGCGATATGGCTGATTTCGGACGTGAAGAGATCCATCATCGCTCCTTCTATCACCTGCGCTATCAGGGAGAGCCACAAGCCACATGGCGGCATGAAGAACGCTATCCTTCGGATAATTCAGGAATACATATTTTCGAGTTCTTCTGGGCTACATTACCCCACGATGTACCTGCATTGATCGCCGATCATGGCAAGATGCTCCCCCAGTTGATAGAGCGACTTGGGTTGGCATAGATTTCTCAAAAGAGCTTTTATTATCTATTTTCCCTATTTATGCGTACCAACAGTGGGCACCAAGATGTTCCCCAGAGTGCCACAGGAGAGAAAGTGCAGGCCATCGGTTTGCCGTTGCAGGTCTGTACAGGTATAGTTGATAGCGGACTGCGGCGGGTGTGGCGCCAGGAAGTGCTGCACACTGTCGGTAATGAGGCACGGGCCTTGCTCACGCTGAAGAGAAAACGTGTGGATCGTGCTGGCCTCGGAGTCGCTTTGTGAATAGATCAGCGTCGCAGGGCCACACTGCTGAAAAGCTTGCCAGAAGCAATCCTCAACGCCTTTAGCCATGCTCCAGTCCATCGCGACCACAAGCGAATGCTGCGTATGCACAGCCCCACACTTCTGTGTGATCGGCGCGGCAGCATTACCACTATTCGTCGCGGTGCTACAGCCAGCCAGTAGCAGCAGAAACAGAGTCAGTGCTAGGCCGAACACACGTCTGGCCATCAAACGAGTACGCATATATCTCATCGTGCTCTCCTAAAGATGCCTTGATCGAACATTTCTGTTTACTATGAGTTGTACCTGTGTATTATGTGTCTCCGGAGGCACATAATACACAGGTACAACTCATATCTTTCGTACAGATCAAGAGATCTCTACTTAACTACCCACTAAAACTTCGGTGTGTATCCCCGCATCATCTCATTGTCCTCGTGATCGATAATATGGCAGTGCCAGACATAACCGGGGCCCTCAGTCGGATCGAAGACGTACAGGTTCTGTCCTGGCTTGACATCACCGACCTTCGTGTCGATTGGTGCCCAGCGGATAACAATACGCGTAACCATGCCAGGGAACATCTTTATGGTGTCCTTCCAGCCAACGTCATTGGCATTGGGCAGAACGAGATCCCCCTGAACGAACGGAGTCTGAGCCGGGATGCCGCCAATCGCACCATCAGCATTCGGCGTCAGATATGGATTCGGTGGGCCGTATCCGGGAATAAACACGCCAGGGGCGTAGTTCATCAAGCCCAACGTTCCATCTGGCAATAGTCCCTCAAAAGTGCCGCCTGGGAACTGCGAGTCATACTGAGCCCGATAATTCGTGACATCGAAATTCTGACGGTTGAGAAGTTGGAATTGGATCAGGTGAATGTGGATTGGGTGCGCATCCTGCGTCAAGTTGGCAATTTCCCACACCTCCGTCGAGCCAACTTGTGGCTGCTCGGTGAAGAAGTAGGGTTGCCCCATCTCAGCAGGCACCGAACCCGACATCGGGATATCGGTACCGTCGTGAGTACCTGTCCACCTTGAATTGTGGAGCGTGACCATCAGTGGGCCACCCGGTCCCTCGACCTCAAGCAGCACCAACTGACGTGTGACCGATGGGGTCACGCCAGCACCCAACGCGCCAGTCGCCTGGTTAGCTAGTTGCACAATGGCTGGCTCTTGATTGTGTCCACCACGCAGTGACCCACCGCTCGCGGGGTTGAAGGTCGTGTCCCGGCTGGAGAGTGGCAAATTCACTTTGAACTGCATAACGATGCCATCAACTGCCGGGTCGGGCGGACCACCGCTCGGAAACGGGAAGACGGCAGTATTGGTCAGTGTAAAGCTCCGACCTGCCAGGCCAGTAAAGTCGATGATGATGTCGGCGCGTTCGCTCGGTGCCAGGAAAAGCTGGAGCGCGTTCGGATCATTTGGATCGCACAACTTGACCGGCTTATCAAGCAAACCACCATCAGTACCAATCTGCCAGATGATCGGACCAGGAGCCTGAGTTGACGAATCCACCAGCGCCATCTGGAGGAAGCGGGCGTTCGCAGCATCAAGGACACGGAAGCGATAGCGCCGTGGCTCGACATTGAAGAACGGCCAGGTCTTGCCATTGACCACAATGGCATCACCAAAGAATTCTGGAATCCAGAAGGGATGCGCTCCGGGGTTGGTTGGAGTCCCATTGAGGCCGGTTGGATTATCAGCGGGTGTGCCATCAGGGAAGAGCAGTTGCCCATTGGTATCAAACTGTCGATCCTGAATGATAAGCTCAACCTCCTGATTGCCAGCCGGCAGTCTCAAGGGGTTGTTATGCTGCCCAGTGTCAAATTCGTCACGCAGGAAATACATCGCAGCAAGCCCAGCGAAGACATTAATGCGCACGAGGCCCAAGGCGTGATCGTGGAACCAGAGCGCCGTGCTCTGCTGGGTATTGGGATAGACGAAGAGGGCCGAATTCTTGCCCGTATTGGCGAGGGTGCTATACCCTTTGCCATGGATACCGTCCTGGGTAAACCACGCCTCTGGAGCACCGTCAAACGCTGAGGGAACTTCCGCACCATGCAGGTGAACGACTGTTGGAATGGTACCCTGATAGGGTTGGAATGAACCCATATGGTGGCTTGAACCTGCATTCAGGGGATCTGCCCAGTGAATCGTCTGGTCAATGGTCAGCAGTGGCTCAAGATGAGAGCTGTTTGGGAAAGGCAGGTTGTTCGTGTAATTGATCGCAGTAGGGATGCCACGTTGGGCCTCTACTGTGAAACCAGGGTAAGACGGAGGCCGATTGCCTACTTTATATCCCCAGACGTATGTTCCCTGATTAAAGGGAGGGACCATTGTTGCATACACACTGTCCGGCAGAACCTTCTGCTGGAACTCCTGCATGCCTACGTTAATGATCGGGGAGCCGACCCTTTTGCCCACAAAGGTTGTCAACGGCTCCACAAATTGCGGGATACTTGCACCCAGCAGTGGTGTTTGTGGAAGCGTTGTCGAGGCCCAGGCACGCCAAGCAGCAGTAGGAATAAATACCCCTGCACCTGCTACAGCCCCCATTTTCAGAAATGTGCGTCGAGATGGCATATGCGTGATTCTCCTTTCAACAATACATGCCATGAGGGACCATCATACAATCCATTGGTCCCAGGGAAAATGTGGAATGCATGCATTTCTGCATCCCTGTGCTGTGTTATGAAACAACTGGCTCCGTGAGTTGCACGACACTCTCTAGCTGTTTCACAGTGGGGGGCGCTTGTTTGTGTGTCGCGTGCTGCGGCGAGGTGTTCGTTTTCGGCCAGCACGCCAGGGTCATAAGGACGATCAACAGTCCCGAATTGAAATCGGTGGCTAGGCCAGTGAGGATCATGCCAAAGCCTTGCGTACCCCACCAAATCAGAAGACTGAGCAAGATGGAGAAAACAAGCCAGGGACGCAACCGATCCGGCTTGATCAGTGCCAGACCTATCCCCAACCCTAGAAAGATCACAATAAGCAGGCTGTTAAGCGGCACTTCAAGGGAATTGGTGAGCCTAGCCAGTGGCACCAGCGCGGGGTCTATCAGGATTGCATTAAGCTTGCCCATACCGGTCATACTGCTCATAGTCCCGGCGATCTGCCCCGGTTGCCACCAGAAGGGCTGCAACTGGAGCAATGCCGCAAAGATCCAGAAGCCCGCTAGTACCCATCGAAAGTGCATCCGCGAGAGCAAGTTGCCTCCGCTGGTTTCTGCTGAAGAGGTTTTTCGTGGGTAGATGAGCAGCCCTAGCAGCGGATAGAGGAGGACAGCTCCTGGCGCACCCGTAAGCACACTGGCCTGCCCAGTGAGTAGCATATTCATGCCCTCACCCCCATACCAGATGATGAAAGCCCACACAATAGACAGGATCACCGTCTCTCTGACCCACAAACCAGTGATTAAGAAGAGACCAATCTCAGCTTGCACCACGGCGATGAGCAGGTTAAAGAAGACAAGATGTTGTGTAATCATCAGGATAATCGTGTCGAGGCTGGCAGCGACTGGCGCAGGTTGCGCACTTAATGTCGGCAACAAAACACTATTGATCATGTTCGACGTGAACATTTGCGGCTGCACCTGGAGTATTGCATCAATAAGCCACAAAGCTCCCAAAGTGTATCGCAACCACTTCTGCGAAAATAACATGTAGATATCTCCTTTCATGAAAGGATTGTGATCCTTTCCCACATGTCGAAATTGGGCTTGCCCACGCTTCAACCGGACCTGGTCCGAACAATCTACGAAGGTCAGGGACTATGCACTATGCAGTGACAGAATTATACCCAATTTTCGTGCAGAAGTGAAGGCATATAGGAGGAATAGCTAAACATATGTCTATTAGAAGGCCTACAGGAAAATAACTCTATATATACTCATAAAAAGGTCTATGGGAAAATAAATCTACATATGAATTATCTTAAATGTCTACTTCTACACCTACACCCAACACGCGTGCACGCTCATAGACGTGAGAAGCCACAACGAGATCCTGGATACCCAGGCCAACCGATTTGAAAAAAGTGATCTCTTCCAATGACTGGCGGCCACGCTGCTCACCGCTAACGAGTTGACCCAGTTCAAGCCAGGTGGCGGGGCCAGCGATCCGACCCTGAGCAAGTGCCTGGAGCAAATCGCCAGCCTCGTCTAAAGCAGCCTCACGCTGATCGACAACGATGCGTGAGCGAGCCAGAGTCGCAGGATCAACCTCACACATGGCGGGCGTAAAAGCCCCAATAGCGTTGATATGCGTACCAGGAGCGATATCGGGCGAGGCGAAGAGTGGAGAGGTTGCAGGAGTCGCGCAAGCCACCAGCGAAGCACCAGTGAGCGCTTCATGAGCGTTCGCGGTGCGGTGCAATGGTGGGCAAGCAGTACCAAGCTGCTGCTGAAGCGTGCGCACGAGTTGTTCGTATTTATAGTGCGCTCCGTCACGAATGACCACACGCACCTCGCGCAGGGGACGCACAGTATGGATGGCCCACACCTGCATGGGAGCCTGAGCACCCGCGCCAAAAAGAGCCAGCACATCAGCCTCCGGGCGAGCTAACAAGTCGGTTGCCAGACCAGAAACCGCACCAGTACGCATGGCAGTCAGCCAGCTTCCCGCCAAAATAGCGAGCGTTTGCCCTGTGGTAGCATCGAGCAGCAACACTGTCGCCGAAATACTGGGAAGACTCCGCTGAGGATTTGTCGGGACCACTGTGACAAGTTTTAGCCCGAAACTGGCTTGTGTGGCCGTTTGTAAAAGTGAGGGCATGAGCAAAGCTAGATTCTCGGTTGAAAGCTCAATACTCGCACGCGGGGGCATCTGCGCGTGACCAGCGTGCAACGCAAGAAAAGCGGTGCGCATAGATTCTATTGCGGCTGGCATATCCAGGCAACGCTGAACATCCGTTTGAGAGAGAACAAGCGCCATCAGAAATCCTCCTACAAGTTGACTGTGCAACACCAGCACAGCGTGATTGTTGCGAGAAAAGATCGATTGTTGTATTGTTAAGTTTCCTATCTCGTTACCTTCAGATAGGCAAAACGTCTGGCATACAGTATACTATTAAAAACGCAGCCGAACTAGCCGCTTGAGTGCGGTTGAAGCTGTGCGTTCCTCCAGCAAACAGCGAAGCAAGGGAAACAGATGGTCAGGGTGGTGTTACAGAGCTAGCGCAAAACACGCTGGATATTGAACGCGCAACACCCGCAGGGACTGATCAGTAGAACCATCAACTTTTCAATCTCTGTATACTGTCCATGACAGGACACCTATTTCTTTTGTATCCGTCCGATGTGCAGGTTTTTGTAAGCAGAGTCCAGGCGCAACCTAGTAGGGGATCTGGGATCACCAAATCTTTCTGCTCTCGCCGCTTGTGGCAGTAAAAAAACATGCATGAAGGCATCTATTCTCTGGAGGTCTTGTTCTTTGAAAATTGTTGTGACTGGAGGAGCAGGATTTATTGGCTCCCACCTCTGCGCCCGTTTATTGCAAGAAGGCCACGCAGTTCTCTGCGTCGATAATTTGATTACCGGCTCGGAGAGCAATATCGCGGTATTACGCAATCATCCACATTTCACGTTTTTACGGCATGACGTGACGCAGCCATTCGACTTTGAAGCTGAGGCCATTTTCCATATGGCCAGCCCAGCTAGCCCAGTGGGTTATCTGGAAAACCCCATCGAGACGATCCTGGTCAACAGCCAGGGCACGTATCAGATGCTCTTGCAAGCACGTAAGCAGAACGCGATGTTCCTGTATACCTCGACATCTGAGGCGTACGGCGATCCACTAGAACATCCGCAGCGTGAAGAGTACTGGGGAAATGTGAACTCCATTGGTCCGCGAGCCTGCTACGATGAAAGCAAGCGTCTTGGCGAAACATTTACTATGGAATTTTATCGCCAATATCATATCAACGCGCGTTTCGTGCGTATCTTCAACACCTATGGCCCAAACAGCCAACTAGCTGATGGTCGCATGATCCCGAATTTCATCACGCAAGCGTTGAAAAACGAGCCATTGACCATTTACGGTGATGGCAGTTTTACGCGCAGCATTTGCTATGTAAGCGATCTGGTCGAGGGGCTGATGCGGGCCATGTTCTATGCACATACTGCTGGGCAGGTTTTCAATCTGGGGAACACAGGAGAACACACGGTCCTGGAATATGCACATACCATTATCAAACTGTGCAATGCCTCGTCTAGCATCCAGTTCGAGTCCAGCCGCGTCGATGATCCTGAGCGCCGCCGCCCAGATATTACCAAAGCGCGTACTGTGCTGGGCTGGGAGCCACGCATTGCCAAGGAAGAAGGTCTGCGCCAAACTATTGAATGGTTCCGCAGCCAGATTCCGAATTTAAGTGCAATCTCGTAAAAAGCTGTGTAGGTGTTTTTGTAGAGAAGGAAGAGACGAAAAACTCAATGAGTACATCCAGGGTCAGAGGGATGCGTCAAACGCAGCCGATGGTATGGTTAGCAACAACCTATCAGGCCGCACGCAGTTCTATCGGCACGCCTACACTTGTGGGAGTGGTGGGAGCTGCGCTGGCTATCGCGTTGTTGTTAGTCCCGCCTCTGCCCTGGAATGTGCGTCTTCCGCTCTACCTGATTGCCCTGATCTGGACGATCTTACGACCACGCACAGCATTGTATCTGATGGCTCTAGCTGTACCTTGGGGTTCACTCGACTATATTAGCGTTGCAGGGTTACGCCTGGATAGTGCTGATATTCTGGTCGGCTTCCTCGGCATTGGCTGGCTGCTAAGCTGGGCATTGCCAACGTATATGCGCGGGCCGCGTGACAGGGAAGCTGGCGGTGTCCCGCGCTACCTGATGTTGGCGATTCTGGCACTGATTGGGGTCATGTTTCTCTCCATGACCATCGCGATCAGTCGATCAGACAGTCTCAAAGAGATTGCCAAATGGCTGGAATTTCTCGTGCTGGTCCTGTTTGGCTCACACTATTTGCGCACGCGACGCCAGATCTGGATGCTCGTTAGCTTTATCATCGTCGCGGCACTCACACAGGCTTTTTTTGGCTATGCACAAGCGATCTTTAGCCTGGGGCCACAGTCGTTTGTGCGCAGCTTAACCTTGCGTATCTATGGCACCTTTGATCAACCCAATCCGTACGCGGGCTACTTAAACATGGCCCTGGCCGCCACCTTGGCGATTACGCTGCTTGGTCGTGACTGGCTGACCCGCATTACGGCTGGCATTGCTAGTGCCTTCATTGGGGGAGCCATGCTGCTTACCCAATCGCGTGGAGGCCAGATCGCCTTGTTGGCAGCGCTGATCTTTATTGTGCTCGTGGGTATGCCTCGTGTGCGCATCTGGATGCGTTTTGTACTCGTTGGACTCTTCTTATTGGTCGAAGGCTTACTTACTGGCCTGATTCCACTCTATCTCTTTGGGCAAGTTGAGCGTTTTCTGGGTCTGGTGAACATCAATCTGCTGGAACCCAATACGCAGGATTTTTCGACTGCTGAACGTTTAGCACACTGGATCGCTGGAATCAACATGTACCGCACCCACCCCATTCTCGGTGTGGGTATCGGTAACTACCCAGATGCCTATCCCCACTACTTTATCTCAACCTTTGTCAACTCGCTAGGGCACGCGCACAACTACTATATTAACATTGCCGCCGAAACTGGCACCATCGGGCTGGTAGTCTACCTGTTCTTTCTCACTGCCATAATCGTGGCGAGTAGCAGTGCAGTGCAGCAGATTTGCAATCGTCGCGGACAACTCAAAAAGCAATTGCCGCACCTCAAGGAACGCATCCAGGCTCCCCTGGAGAAACGCGAGAAACTGAGGCTCTTCCTACACCCTGCACGTTTTATCTCTCATTACCGCCGTCAGACACGTTTTGAGGTTTTGGGCCAACTCACTAATGACCGCGCACTCGCTATCGGGCTGATGGCTGCACTTATCACCGTCTATGTTCATAATCTCGTGGATAATCTCTATGTACATAGTCTGACGAATCTGCTGGCGTTACTCTTGATCGCGCTAATTCGTCTAGGGAAAATAACAGCCCAAGAGCCATTCGAAAGCAGCCAGGAAAACCACTCATCCATTGCCAGCGCCCAACCAGTGTACGCGGCATCACTACATACCAAGTAACGCCGTGAGTCTCGCTAGCACTGCATCAACGTATCCCTGGCTGCAAAAGTGCGTCATCAGGGAGAAAAACCGTGTCTACACATGACCCCGGTAATACACCATTTGACGAAATAGCGTTGACCTCAACAGAGGAAAAAGGGACGTCAGTTCACGTCGTGCCAGCAGTCACCGCAAGCGAACCGTCCATTACCCGTGAGCAGATCTCGATTAGTAAACGTCTGTTGAACTGGCGCACCTTGGTACCACTGGCTATTGTACTCGTTTTTCTGGCCTACACTGCCCAAAAACTCCAAATCAACCCAGCACAGACGTGGGCCACAATGCACAACGCCAACGTCATTTTCTTGCTCGCCGCCTTTTTCACCTATTACCTCTCTTTTCCCATTCGTACCCTACGTTGGCGTATGCTCCTCGAAAACGTTGGCTATAGGAATGAGAATGGCGTACATTTACCGCGTTTCAGGAAGCTGTTGGAGATCCTCTACATCTCCTGGTTTGCCAACGCCATCGTGCCCGCCAAGCTGGGCGATGTCTACCGGGCCTATCTACTGCGTCAGGAAGCGGAGGTCTCGGCCACACGTACCTTTGGCACGGTGCTGGCTGAACGTTTGCTCGACCTGATTGTGCTGCTTTTGCTGTTTCTCTCAGCCATTATTGTTAGCCTGCATGCGAATTTGCCCGTCTATCTACGCGCTGGCTTGTATGTGACACTGGCGATTGTGCTGGTAGGCATAGGCACGCTCTTGCTCCTGCGCACGTTTCCTGGGCAAATTCGGAGCTTTATTCCCCAACGCTTTCAGGGCCATTACGAGCATCTACAAGAGGGCACCCTCGGCTCCTTTCGACGCATTCCAACCCTAACCCTGCTCACCGTGCTTGTCTGGCTATGCGAGGCGGGACGCTTCTTTTTTGTTAGCCTAGCCCTCAACCTGATCCCTGGCGACCTGCCCCACATGGCAGCGGCGGCAATCTTTATCGCGTTGGGAGAGGCGTTGTTAACCATTGTGCCCTTTACGAGCGGCGGAATCGGGCTAGTCGAAGTTGGCATGATCGCGATGCTGACACTTTTTACCCCATCCCACAATCTAGCCGCCGCAGGAGTACTGCTCGACCGCACCATCAGTCTGTTCAGTATCCTGGGCTTTGGCTTGTTGGTATTCCTAGTAGCCGCAGGCAAACGCGCAGCGAGAAAGCGCCAAAACCTTGACGTATGAGTGAGGCTACACTATAATCTCTGAGCAGGTCCATGAGGGACACAAGCGCGTTGAACAGTGATTATTTGTAGAAGATATACTCCTCAAAACTGGCCGTTGAGGGGAGTAATTTTCGAGTGGCACAAGTGAGAATGAGCGACAACGAATCGTTTGAGACAGCACTGAAACGCTTCAGTCGCAAAATCCAGCAAGAAGGGGTCTTGGCTGAGACCCATAGGCGCGAGCATTACAAGAAACCATGCGTGAAATGCAAACGAAAAGAAGCCGCGAGACAGCGTAAGATGCTGCACAAAGCCTAACAAGCAAGCCGTTCTCAGGCTCGCCTCTCT
>JBDTBU010000015.1:0-15284 GCA_039923935.1 Ktedonobacteraceae bacterium
TGTCATGTGTGCTACATGGCGGCGGACGGTGGATTGGCCTCGGTTGAGCCTTGTTTGGTGCGCAGATATTCCGCGCAGGTTGAATAGGTCTCCTCAGAAATCAGGCCACGCGACATATAATGGTTCAGCATGACATCCAGTTTGAGGATACTAATCAGGTTATAGCCCTGGTGATGTAGGCGTTCGGTAGCGCCCTGCTCGCGATCAACCAACACGATCACATCCTTGACCCGTAGGCCATTCTCTTCCAGCAGTTTGGCCGTTTCCAGCACACTACCGCCGCGCGTCACCAGATCATCGATGACCAGCGCGGTATCGTTGGGGGAGTAGCGCCCTTCAATGCCACGCTTGCCAGTGCCTTCCGGGCGGCTCCGCGCATAGATCAGCGGGATGTTGGTCTCCAGCGAGTAGGCCGAGGCCAGCAGCAGACCTCCGACTGGTACACCCGCTACTAGAGCGAAAGGATGAACCCTCGGACGACGTAACGATTGGGCCAAATCGATTTCTTGTTGCATCAATTTACTTGCGACACGCAAGGCGGTTGGGTTACTAATCAAGACCTTGGGATTGACGAAAACTGGGGAACTCACCGTCGATTCACTAACCGTAAAATTCCCAAACTTGACACCCTCCAGGTCGAAAAGCGTTTGTGCCAACCAAAGATTGTCTAGAGACTGCTCTTTAGCCACCTCTCAGCATCCTTTCTCTAACAGCAATGTAGGTTCCGTGTGTGCTTTTATCCAGTATACCATACTGCTCCGCTCAGCAGGCACCCAAGTGGACCTTTTGCCCTCTTTTATACGGATCAAGCGAAATGTCTGAGCTTGTTCAGGCGATGGCAAGTTGTGTATAAGTCAACAGGACGCAGATGAACAGCGTCCAATACGCATCAACCAAAGAATAGTCGCGTTTGTTCAGACACACACATCATGTGCTCTACAGTTGGTGTAACAAACCGCTTGGCCGCAGCTGATCCAGCGCCTTCATTGCCGTATAGCAGGTGCCAGCACGATAGGCAGAATGATGCATTTGCTGGATTACCGGATCGAGGTAAGGCTTGAGATCGGCATGGCCTGGATATTGCCGGCTCAACACGTATGACGCGGTTTCCGCCAGCCAGGGGGTCATCTCAGCCGTGGTGAGCAAGTGTAACACTGGCTCAATGCATTCTCTGCCAAAAAGGGCTAGACCCTTCGCCGCCATCCAGGCCACACCATGATCCGCATCGGTCAACGCGTGCACCAAGCGTGGGAAAGCTCGTCCATCGTGAATGTCGCCCAAGGCGCGGATACTGTGCCAGCGCATCCAGGGCGAGCTACTCTGGCTAGCCTCCAGCAGACCCGGCACGGCGATATTGCCGAGGCCCACCAATGCTTGGAAAATGTAGCTGCCCTGTTGCTCATCCGAACCGTGTAACGCGTTAAGCAATGCTGGCACGGCCTGGGGACTACTGGTACGCCCCAGAGCTTTGATGGCTTGCTGGCGTATGCCTGGCGCGGGATCGTGCAGGGCCGCGATGAGTTCAGGCACGGCAGCACTGGACCCCATAATGCCTAGCAGGTGCATGGCCGTCTCGCGCACAGTAGGCCGCGTATCGTGCAGAGCCGGCAGCAGCACACGCTCACTGATCCTCTCATCCATTCCAGCAGGCGGCACGAACAGCGTACGCAAGCGTGTACGTGCATAAGGAGAACGTAATGCGATAGGCACATTAAAAGCCTTTCCAGCCCAGGTGCCTAGCGCGATAAATTCCAGCAAATTCTGCGCCAAGCGCGTATCTCGCGACGAAGAAACCGCCTCTAACGCTCGTGGATCGTTCTCCATCACCCAGTGTAACAGACGCCACGCAGCTCCACGCTTCCCATCAGCCGCATCTTGCGCCAAAATCTGCGGGGGAGTCTCTCCAATCGACGGGGATGCATCCCATACAGCTTGTTCAGATAGAGCAATATTCGACGATTCCGCATGCGCTCTTGAAGAAGGATCATAAAGTGCCATGATAATCTCCTTTGTAGTCAGAGATTATGTCAAGAAGTCTGAAGAGAGGACGACATAATCAGTGGCCAATAGTGTTCCAGCACAGACACACAACGATACACTATGGACACGCGACCTTTTATTTGGTCGTGTTGGTTCTTTCATTCTCAGTATAACACAGAGAAAGAGGGACACCGGACGCCAGCTACACGCAAGGGGCGACACAACACCCAAAAATGGACGCCGGACGCCAGGGCTAGCGCTACACGCAAGGGGGATCGTTTGTGGGCGTACCGGATGTGGGTGCGTCGATCCCATTCCCAAATGGTGGAATATTCGGTGTTGACCACCCGATCCCCCTTGCGTGTAGCGCCAGCGCACATTCTAACCGGTGCACACTCACTGCAACGCGACAAACAGCCTCTCAGGCGTGATCGGCAGGTGGGTCATACGCACACCTATCGCGTCGAAGATCGCATTGGCGATAACCGCGCCGACAGGCACCACAGGCGGCTCGCCCACACCCTTAGCGCCAAAAGGTCCAAGGTCCGAGGGGATTTCGATCAATACCGTCTGGATATTCGGCACATCGTAGCTGTGTGGCAGCGCGTAATCCATTAGATTGGAAGTCAACAACTGGCCGTTTTCGTCGTAGATCATGCTCTCGAAAAGCGCCCAACCTAGCCCCTGAGCGACACCGCCCTGAATCTGACCTATGACCAAGGCGGGATTGATAGCCAAACCAACATCCTGGATAGCCACATAGTCGAGCACGCGTACCTCGCCAGTCTCAGGATCAACAGCGACTTTGGCGAGATGCGCCGTGAACATGGGCGAACTGACGCGGTTAGCAGAACGACCACGACCATAGACAGGCTCAAACTGGCCTCGGAAGCGCATTGAGGCTCCGGCGATTTGGGCAAGCGTGACACTCTTGCCTGGTGCACCACGTACCACAACCTTGTCGCCCTCAATCTCCAGGTCAGTGGTAGCAGCTTCCAGCATCTCAGAGGCGATAGTGAGAACTTGCGTACGGGCATCGCGTGCTGCAGAAAGCACAGCCGCACCCATAGCATACGTGGTCTTGCTGCCGCCTGTACCGCCGCTATAGGGCATTGTGTCAGTGTTAGCGTGTGTCAGGCTCACCTGTTCCGCAGCAACGCCCAAACCCTGAGCCGCAATTAGGGCCAGCGACGTATCGGAGCCGCTAATATCGACGCTGCCGACGACGACAGTGATTGTGCCATCCTTCTCCAAACGACAAGCTGCTGCGGCTGGTTCTGTGCCGCCCGGCCAGCCACCTGCGGCCAGACCGACGCCAATCTTCCAACCTTCCAATCCGGCGGGCGGCGTCTTCTGAGCAAAACGCTCAGTCCACATCGGCTGCTCGTTGACCTTCTCCAGACATTCCAGCAGGCCGATCCGCCGCCACGCGTGACCATCGAGCGAGGGATCGCCCTCTTGCAGGCCATTTTTCAGGCGAAAAGCCAACGGGTCCATCCCTAGCTTCTGGCACAGTTCGTCCACCAGGGATTCGAGCGCGAACGTGGCTTGAGGCGCGTTGGGAGCACGATACGCCCCGACTCCGACGGTGTTGGTCATAACCTCGTAGCACCGCAAATCGAAGTTGGGACAACGATACATGCTGCCCGCAATGATGCCGCCCAGGATCGCGGACGCACCCGAATACGCTCCCGTCTCAAAGATCAGCTTGCCCTGCATCGCCACCAGCGTGCCGTCCTTGTGAGCACCCAGCTTGAATGTCATCGTTGAGCGTGGTGCCGGATTAGAGGCCAGCATATCCTCTGAACGCGTGAAGACCAAGCGTACAGGCCGACGCGAGGTATACGCAGCAGCAGCAGCCAGTGTCTCGACCAGACCAAATTTGCCGCCAAAAGCCCCGCCAATGGGGGTAGACTCAACCGTGATTTGGCGCTCTGGAATCT
Organism: Ktedonobacteraceae bacterium; assembly: GCA_039923935.1. Classification (GTDB taxonomy): domain Bacteria; phylum Chloroflexota; class Ktedonobacteria; order Ktedonobacterales; family Ktedonobacteraceae; genus Paraktedonobacter. The sequence goes on from JBDTBU010000015.1 coordinate 3,924, forward strand.
GCAACGCGCTCGATACGTCTGCCCGCACGCCAAACATGGCTTGTGAACTGGGCCAGATGGTCAGGCGATGACCTGCGCGGTCAGGCACAACAATAATTGATTGCGGCTCGATATACGCCTGATGCACAATGCTCGTCTCGAAGGTACGCTCGACCACGATATCAGCCTCACGCCAGCCCTGAGCGAGATCGCCCGCATGCAAACGTCCTTGATCGACGACATTGGGCGAAAGCTGCTCCTTCTCTTCAGCCGCCTCTTCGCCCTCACCTTCCGGCACAGCCGCGTGTGCGCCTCCGCCAGCAATCTCGGACTTGACCTCAGATTGCAGTACGCGGGTCAGCGGCGAGCTAGGCTGCATCGCGGCTAACAGGTCCAGCACAGCAGGCAACGGCTCGTACTCGACATCAACCGCTTGCACGCCATCCACAGCAGCAGCCTCGCTTTCAGCCAGCACGATTGCCACGGGATGTCCGCACCAAAGCACCTCTTCTCGTGCTAAAGGCGACTTTGAGCGATTAGAACTATCATACTCGACGATACCGAGCGTCTCGCTAGTATAGACATATTTCACGCCTGGAACCTGCAAAGCTGCAGAAACGTCAATATGCACGATGCGTGCGTGGGCGTAGGGACTGAGCACCAGCCGCGCATGGAGCAAACCGAGGGCCGTTATATCGCCAGCATAGCGTGTGCGCCCAGTCAATTTATCCAACGCATCCAAGCGGCGTGAAGACTTGCCAACAGCCGTTTGAGGGGATGTTTTGTCAATCATTTGCGTCATAATAGGGGTGTCTCTCCTGCACAAACTCAATACACAAAAAACTCTTGAATGAACAACGATTCGGCACTAATAGATAGTGTAGCACAAAACAAGACCCGCGTGGGGGACGCTGACCCTCGCGTCCGGCGTCCCTCGCGGCTTTCTGAAAATTCCTTCTTTTTGCTCTTGCAATAGTGTATACTATCTATCGGTGCCTATGTATCCACGTTTTTTTCGCAGGAAGCGGTGTTCTCCAAGGTTTATTATTGCACACGCGCTTCACACGAAACCAGTCTCTTTTGTGTCTGAAAGGAAGGTCAGTCGCATGCGCTTCACTCTTCCCGTTAAAGGAACACATCTCATCCAGGCCGCTGGTATGGCGGCGCTTCTCTGTTTGTCTCTTGTAGGAAGTTTATTTGTGGGCGTGCCCTCTTTACACGCTTCTGGAATGGCTCAGCAGCAGGCCACCGTTTATACCAGCGCGACCAAGGGCACCATTGCGCCGTTTGGCGTCGTTGATCTCCGGCATCCGCCAACCGCAAGCGCCTCACACGTCGCCACCACAAGCACCGTCAAGCAAATCGCGAAAGGTGTGCGCCAAATTCCTCGTACGAATCGGGCCGCGACAACTGCTCCGAGCGGACAAGTCAGCGCCAATGGGCAAGCGATGCGTACGGGCAAGCTTTTGCAGGACTTCAATGGGTCCAGCAGTCTGGATAGTGAGGTCACGAACTTCGGGGCAAGATTTGAGCCGCCGGACCAAGGGCTGTGCGTCGGCAACGGCTTTGTGATGGACCCCGTGAACTCAGCCTTCACCATCTATCGCACCAATGGTACTCCGGTGCTGGGTCCGTTCAACGTGAACGTGCTCTTTGACGAAGGACTCAAGGATTTTACTAGTGATCCTCGTTGCTATTTCGACAAGTCTACACACACCTGGGTTGCGATCATCCTCTTCATTCGCGGCGATAATGCGGAGGCCCGTACCGACATTGCCGTTAATACCAGCGGTGATCCGACGACGCCCTGGACGGTCTATCACCTCGAAGCGACCGACGACGGAAGTCTTGGGATGCCGAACCATGCTGGCTGCCCCTGCTTTGGCGATCAGCCGCTGCTGGGTATCGATCAGCAGAACATCTATGTCAGTGCAAACGAGTTCTCCATCCTTGGGCCAGCCTTCAACGGTGCGCAAATCTATGCTATCTCGAAAGATCAGCTTTTTGATCTGGCGCACGCCGTCAATGTTGTCCATTTCGACAACCTGAACATTGGCGGGACAACGGCTGCCTCAGTTCAGCCAGCAACGACCAACGGTCAGGCTGGGGCAGAGTTCTTCCTGAATTCGCTGGACCCCAACGGTACGACTGATAACCGCATCGGCGTCTGGGCACTCACGAACCGCCACAAGGTGAGCGAAGGCGGGTTGCCAACACTCTCCAGCATGCTTCTCACCTCTGAAACCTACGGTGTGCCGCCCTCAGCGATCCAGCAGGGGAACGCGAGCCTGCTGAATAGTGGCGATGATCGTATGCAGCAAACCCAATTCATCAATGGTGAACTATGGGGTGCGCTCGATACGACCATTATGCTACCCAACGATACTGCTGCACGATCTGGTGTTGCATGGTTCCAGGTACGTCCACGCATCGACGATCAAGTGCTTAGTAGAGCGGATATCGCGCATCAGGGGTATGTTGCCTCACAAGGGAACTACCTGCTCTATCCAGCCATTCAGGCAGGGCCGGATCATACCGCCGCTGTCGTTTTCACGTTCAGTGGACCGAATAACTTCCCCAGCGCAGCGTATGCGGTTATGCGCGAGGGCCAGCATACCTTTGGTGCGATCACCATCGCCGCCGCTGGCACGGGGCCGTATGTCAATGGCACACGTTGGGGCGATTACTCGTACGCAACGCTCGATCCCGACCACAACCGCTTCTGGTTCGCCACCGAGTACGTGCCGCCTGTCAGCAGCCAAACGACCACTGGGAATGTCAACTGGGGCACACGCGTGTTTGAGGTTGATGGACGTTCATAGTTTGTAGCGTAGTGTGGCGTGTCATTGGGACGTGCTCATAATGAATGAGGTCCGGCTTTGCATGTGCAAGGTCGGACTTCATTCATTACGGGTGAATGTCTATTCCCGTTCGCTTAACCGTTGCTGCACGATATTTTCCGCAATACTCACCACGTAACGGCCAATAATATCCGTCTCAAGGTTCAGAAGCGCGCCTACCTGTAATTGTCCCAGGTTGGTATATTCACGTGTATAGGGGATCAGCGACACGGAGAAGCGATCCATGTGTCGTTCGACAACAGTCAGACTGACGCCATTGAGCGCGATAAAGCCTTTTGCGATCACAAATGGGGCCAGTTGCGCAGGTAGCTCGATCTCGACGGTCAAACCAATCCCATCAGGCGTGAGCGCGAGCACGGACGCAGTAGCTTCGATGTGACCCTGCACCATGTGACCACCGATGCGCCCATTGGCCGTCAGCGAGCGTTCAAGATTGACGGGACTGCCAGGCGTGAGGCTGCCCAGGCGGGTGCAGCGCAACGTCTCTGGGATGGTATCGACCTCGAACCAGTTTTCGCCACGCGCCGTCACCGTCAAGCACGTTCCATCAACTGCCACGCTTTCTTTTATCGCGACATCCTGCAAAATATGCTCTGCCTGTATCACTACACCATGCTCCCCAATCCGCAACAATGTCCCAATTTCTTCCACAATACCTGTAAACATATTTCTACTCCTTTGTCCTATTTTGCTGTATGTAGTACACGAATGGTCTGGGCCATTTCGACAGCGGACCGCGCACATTCGCTGCCACGCGGGATACGTGCCTCGGCCTGAGACTGGGTTTCAGCGCACATCACGCCAAAGATCACGGGAACCTGTGTCTCTAATGAAACCCGCAGTAGACCCTGCGCAGCGACATCGCTCACAACGATATCGTGGCGCGTCTCCCCTTTCATGACGCACCCGAAACAGATCAACGCGTCGTATTTCCCGCCGCGTAGCATAGCCTGAGCAGTTGTGGGCAACTCGTACGCTCCTGGCACCGAAACGATGTGTATATCGGCCACATGCAAGCGTTGTAGTTCTTCTTGTGCCAGTTGCAGCAACGCACCAGTAATCGGCCAGTTGTAGCGAGCCACTACAATCCCGATAGCCAGTCCACTACCGTCTAATTGCGGTTCTGGCGGTGCTGACATTGTTACGTTAGAATTCATGGACTATTCTCCTCCATCTTATCTCAATTATACTTATATCACAACCGGAATATCAGAAAAATCCGTCAGCAGATGCCCAAAGCGTTGCTGCTTGGTTTGTAAGTAATGCCTGTTTGTCCCTGTGGGCGACGTTTCGAGGGCTACTCGTTCGATGCTCAGGCCGCGCTCACGCAGGGCTTGGATTTTCGCCGGATTGTTGGTGAGCAGGCGGGCGGACGTGATGCCGAGATCGTGCAGGATTTCGACGGCGCTGTGATAGTTGCGGGCATCGGCGGGATAGCCCAAGCGCTCGTTAGCCTCAACTGTGTCGTAGCCCTGCTCTTGTAGACCATAGGCCTGGAGCTTGCCGGACAGCCCGATGCCGCGTCCCTCTTGCGGCATATACAGCAGCGCACCGTGGCCCTCATCAGCAATCGCTCGCATAGCGGCGTGCATCTGGGCCTGACAATCGCAGCGTTGCGAGCCAAAGAGATCACCAGTCATACAGGCAGAATGCAAGCGTAACAGTGGTTGCGGACGGTCCTGCATCTCGCCTAAGAGCAGCACAATATAATCAAGGCCAGTCTCAATTTCGCGGTAGTGCAACAGCCGAAACGTGGCCTCTGGCGTCGGCAGGGACGTTTCGCTGATGCGGCTGATGCGGTGCGTTCGGCGAAACTGGGCGATGGCTTCAACGGAGATTAGGCCGAGGTTCCAGCGCCGTGCCAGTGTCAGCAGTTGCTCACCACGCGCAGCCTCGCCGTCTTCCGCCAAAATCTCGCAGATCGCAGCCCCAGGTTCCAGGCCAGCGATACGCATCAGGTCAACGGCAGCTTCGGTATGACCGCGCCGCTCTAGCGTGCCTCCAGGCTGGGCGCGTAACGGAAACACATGGCCAGGATACGCTAGGTCGCCGACTTGGGTAGTGGATGCGACCAGCGCACGAATCGTCGTGGCTCGATCATGCGCCGAAATGCCCGTGGTTGTACCGCGTAAAGCATCAACCGAGGCGGTGAAGGCTGTGCCCTGCAACGGCTCACCACCACGTATGGCGAGCGGGATGCGCAAATCATCCAACCTGCTGCCAGTCAGCGCCACGCAGATCAGCCCGCACGCCTGATGTGCGATAAAGTTGATCGCCTCGGCACTTGCAAACTGAGCCGCGAGACACAGATCGGCCTCATTCTCACGATTCTCATCGTCGCACATAATTACCATACGCCCGGCCTGCACTTCGCGCACAGCCTCCGCGATAGTCAACATTCTGCCTGCTCTGCTTAAGGTATCGCTCATAACCTGCTCTCACTTTCCTTGGCAATGTCGCCTTCAATTAATATATCGGCGGTAAACTGGGTTGTACGTATGTTGGACAGGTGACGCGCCTGTTGCATATTCGCCAGCCCTAGACCCGCCAGGGGAGACAGTGCACCACGTCCACCGAGCAGTTTCGGACTGACAAAGGCCGCGACATGCTCGATGCATTGTTGATCGAACGCGCTGCCCAACACGTTTGCGCCCCCTTCGATCAACACATGCATTAGACCACGCTGCCCCAACAACCGTAGCACCGCATCAATAGCAAGCTGACCGGACGCAGCCAACGGAGCAACCAGCACCTCGACTCCGTACGCAACCAGCCGTTGCTGGGTCTCACGCGAACAACCTTCGCCAACGACGATACAGGTACCGCTCGCTAGTTCGGGTTGGAACAGTGCGAGATGCGTGGGTAGATCGCCGTTGGTGCTCATAATCACGCGTAAGGGAGCCTGTGCACGCGGCGTTCGTGGGTAGCGCATCTGCTCTGGTGCAAGGCGCACGGTCAGTTGCGGGTTATCCATGCGTGCAGTTCCAGCGCCCACCAGGATAGCATCAACACGGTCCCGTAGATCATGTACCCATGACCGCGCATCCGGTCTACTGACCCAGCTAGAGTCGCCTGTGTGGGAAGCCAGCTTGCCATCAAGCGTCATTGCCCATTTCGCAGTCACATACGGACGACTGTTGGCGATAAACAGGGCGAAAGGCCGCACGATTTCCGCAGCCTCACGCGCTTGTGGACCCTCTTGCAGGAGATGTACCGCAATGCCCGCCTCGTGCAATTGGGCGACTCCCTGCTGGCACACACGCGGATTGGGGTCATACGTGCCCACGACCACGCGGCGAACATGCGCGGCGATAATAGCCTGCGTGCAAGGGGGGGTATGCACGGAAATACAGCACGGTTCCAGCGTGACATACAGCGTAGAACCGCGTGCCGCCTCGCCAGCCTGGGCCAGAGCCAGCACTTCCGCATGTGGACCATAGGGTGGCGTGGTAGCTCCCTGCCCGACGATACGCCCATCGCTGACCACGACTGCGCCGACAGGAGGACGAGGACTGGTGCGCCCTTCAACACTGCGTGCACAGGCTAGAGCGTGCTGCATTGCCATTTGATCGTCCATTGTGAAAGACTCCTTACTGTTCACCACAAAAAAACAGTTTAGGAGCAGGTGAGGGTAAAGCGTGGATAGGAGGAGGATATATGCACAAAACAGGATAACACGATCCACACTCAGGATCGTATAATCCACAGTTCTGCCTATACAAGACAGAGCATACTGAGCGTAGAATCCGCAGCCAACCAGCCGCATTCTGCATCTCAAGCTACTCTGCGCGTGTCTTCTCCCATCCGGACTATACCGTCGGCCCTGGAACTTCCCCAGGTCTGTTGCTCTTCATACGAAGAGCAACTCGCGGGCTTTACCGCCGATCAGGAATTAGGAAACCATGGTTTCCCTCACCTTGCCCCGAAGACAAACATATATGCATTCAAATTGTTACGTAAAGCATACCATGCTTCTGACAAAAACACAAATCTGGCTCAAGCCTCTTGCAGCTCAATCGGCTGCCAATCGCTGCTATCGTAGTCGGGATAGCTAATCTCCCAGAGCTTGCCCGGCTCCTCGCGTGTCTCCCAGCGCCGGAGCGCATCCAGCAAGACCTGCCGTTGCACCTCTTTTTGGAAGGGACCGCCCAGAGAATGGCCCATGCTAAAGTGATGCGGGGCGATCACACGCGGCGGCCCAGCCTGCATCGATTGCTCAGGCGCAACAGTAATCAGGATCGTTGGAATGCCAGCCATCTCGATCTCGCGCTGGATAATCGCGGCCACACGGTGACAGAGCGGACAACCGGCGGTAAGTACGACCCCATCAGCCTTAGAACGCAGCACAATCTTCGCCATCTCCGGCGCTGCACGCTCGTACAGGTCGCGAAAGTTCTGCGTGTAGCCCATAAAGCCGAGGTGCTTGTCGCTCACACCCGCAATCACGTTTTCAGCCGCAAGTTCGCGCAAACGGTCAATGGGAAAGACACAATTCAGATCGCGGTCAGCGTCGCTATGATCGTAATGGTCGTGCGTCACCATAAGCTGCTCCGGCTGCGTGTCGCCTGGAATGACGCGCCAACTATTATCGCCAGCCACATCGAATGGCTGCTGGTCGCGCAAGTGAACCCCTGCCGTTGTGACGAGCGCGAAAATAGTCTCACGCAACTCGCGTGTGCGTGGTGTATACGGAATGCACCGCTTCGACATTGTCATAATGCTGTCTACCCCTTCTGTGCTTGTACTTCTCGACTAATGGACGACTTTTCGGCTTATTGTTAGTATACATTACGCAGCGTAGATGCCGGAACATTGCAAGATGTTAGTGACTCTGGAAATTTATCCTTCCGACATGTATCAACACAGAAAACGCTGCCTTTATTTCCAGCCTAGCCGCTTTGGTTGAGCACGCTGCTTGCTGAGGTAGGACAGCATAAAACCACACAAGCGGTTATACATGCATAGGGATATGTATTTTTATAGGACTTGCTACTATAGTAAGAGGAGATGAATTTCCAGGGATGGTGTCAATTGGAACCATGCATACAGCGATGTGCGCATAGACAAGAAAGGTACTACCATGAGTTTTGATTTTGGACAGCTTGGCCAGATGGGTGGCCAGATCGATCAGGTTTTGAGCACGCTTCCTTATCCGCTCGATAAAGAGGAACTGTGTCAGCACGCTCGCCAAGCTGGTGCGAACGATCAAGTGGTTGGCGCAATGCAGCGCATCCTTCCTGACAAAACGTTCAATTCAGCCCAAGAGATCAAAAAATGTCTGGGTGGCAATATGGGCAATATGGGTCAGACAAAAATCTAAGAACCTAGCCCCACAAGGCTATTTCCGAGACTTCCTCTCCATAAGAGAGACACGAAGGACACACAATACATCAGCATGTTGTGTGTCCTTCGTGCATCATATGGCTGGCTACACTTTTCGCATACCACGAACAAGCGCGGGCGGAATATTTTCCCGACCCACGCCTGTTATTATCTCCAGAAAACGCGAACAGTGGTGTTCGTTCCCCCGAAAGCTCAACATTCCTTGACGATGAAGAACAGACGTGGTAAGCTTTCTTTAGAAAGACAAAAGTAAGTTGATAGAGTATATCAACAAAGCGGAAGGGTAAGAGACATGGGCGATGCTTCCCGTGAAATTATGCGCCAAGCGCGGCGACAGGTACCTGAATGGACGTCCGCCCAGGCGAATGACGCGCTCAATCAGCAGCGTCAGCAGAAGCAAGATGAGATTGTTCTGGTCGATGTACGCGAGAAAAACGAGTGGGACGAAGGGTATATTCCTGGCGCATTGCACGTGCCGCGTGGTTTTCTTGAGTTACGTATTGAAGAGGCTATTCCTGATAAATCAAAAAAAGTAGTGCTCTATTGTGCAGGCGGCACACGTTCGCTGTACGCGGGCCTGACGCTCAAGCAGATGGGCTATGAGGATGTTATTTCGCTGGCCGGCGGCTATGGTCAGTGGAAGAATAGCGGCCTGCCTTTTGTGCAGCCACGCACGCTCGACGCGACCCAACTCAAGCGTTACAGTCGCCATTTGCTCGTGCCAGAGGTTGGCGAACACGGTCAACTCAAGCTGCTCGATTCGCGTGTTCTGCTGATCGGTGCAGGCGGCCTGGGTGCACCCTCGGCTCTGTATCTGGCTGCGGCTGGCGTAGGCACGATTGGCATTATCGACATGGACGTAGTAGAGGAAAGCAACCTGCAACGCCAAGTGATCCATACCACCAAACGGGTCGGCGAGTACAAGGCTGAGTCTGCCCGCCAAGCCATCGAGGCGCTCAACCCCGATGTCAAAGTCATCACCTATATTGATCGTTTGGACGAGACCAATGTAGCACGCATCATCGCCGACTACGACGTGATTCTCGACGGCACTGATAACTTCCCAACGCGCTACCTGCTCAACGATGCCGCGCTACTGGCCAACAAGCCAGTAATCCACGGCAGCGTCTTCCGTTTTGAGGGCCAATTGACCGTCTTCAAGCCCTACGAGGGACCGTGTTACCGCTGCCTCTATCCTGAGCCGCCGCCAATCGCGCTAGCACCAAGCTGCTCCGAGGCTGGCGTACTGGGTGTGCTGCCAGGCGTGATTGGTCTGTTGCAGAGCGTCGAGGCGCTGAAGCTGCTGTTGGGCATTGGCGAGCCACTAGTTGGGCGCATGATGACCTACGATGCGCTGGATGGCGAGTTCAGCGAACTGGGCCTGTATCGCGACCCAGCTTGTCCAGCCTGCGGCGCACACGGCAATCCCGAAAATCTGCCAACCTATGCCGATGTCTGTGCCATGCCAGCCAAGCCTGTGGCCGCCGCAGCACACTAAAGAGATGTACTACTCGTTTACGGACATGTCCAGAGGCGAGTAGTACAAGATCACATATTTTCAATGGAATTATCTCGGATGTTTAGCGCATCCAGAACTGTCTAAAGGAGAACTTATCCATGGCAACTGTTCGACTCGCACCCGTCCTGCGCCCCTCGGTTGGTGGCGTGAAACAAGTCAAAGCCAACGGCGAGACGCTTTCCGACGTGCTATCTGATTTGTATGTCAACTATCCGGCTTTGAAAGAGCAAATTCAGCCAGGAGCAGAAATCAGCCGTTTTATCAACATTTACGTCAACGATCAGGATGTACGCCATCTCCAGGGACTTGCAACCAATGTTGGACCTGCCGATACTGTCATCCTTTTGCCTGCGATGGCCGGAGGTCGCTAAGCCATCACGAGGGAAGTTATGCGCTACAGTAGCATTCTTGAAACCATTGGTCACACACCGCTTGTTGAGCTACGTAGCTTCAGTCCACGTTCGGGAGTGCAGGTCTTTGCCAAGCTGGAGGGAGTCAATCCCTCTGGCAGCATCAAAGATCGCATTGCAAAAAAGATGATCGAGGAGGCTGAGGCCAGCGGCCAACTGACGCCTGGTGCGACCCTGCTAGAGCCAACGAGCGGCAATACGGGGATCGCTCTAGCGATGATTGCACGCGTCAAGGGCTATGCATTCACCGCCGTTATGCCCGATAATGTCACGAACGAACGGCGCAAGATGCTCGAACTGTACGGCGCACAGATTATCCTTTCTGATGGCACACTTGGCAGTAACGGCGCGGTACGTTTGGCACAGCAACTCGCCAGCCAGGATGATCGTTACGTCATGCTCTACCAGTACGGTAATACCGCTAATCCACGCGCTCATTACGAAGGAACCGCGCTAGAAATCATCGAAGACCTGCCCGATCTCGATGTGTTTGTGGCTGGCCTCGGCACTGGTGGCACGCTGACTGGCAACGCACGCCGCCTGAAAGAGTACAATCCCGCCATCAAGATCGTCGCCGCCGAACCCATGCAGGGCGACGGCGTGCAAGGTCTACGCAGCTTGGAGGACGGCTTTATCCCGCCCGTGCTCGATCAATCCCTACTCGACACAAAAATCCTGGTCTCTGGTTCTGACGCCATCCGCCGCACACGCCAGTTGAAGGATCAAGAGGGCATTTTCGCTGGCCCCTCGTGTGGTGCGGCACTCCACGCAGCCCTGCGGGTTGCATCCAGCCTAGAACATGGTAAAATTGTGGTAATCCTCGCCGATGGAGGCTGGAAATATCTCAGTGAAGATTTGTGGACCCGCGATCTGGACAATCTTGAAGAAGAGTTAGAGGCCAAATTATTGTGGTAACGTTTCGTGTACGCATTCCTCGCGACATCTATGCTGAAATGCTCGCGCATATCTCCGCAGCCTATCCCAACGAGGGCTGCGGAGCCATCGGCAGCGTTGATACGCTGGCCATCAAAAACTATCCCACGGCCAACGCTGCTGAGCATCCTGACGACTTCTCCATCATCGGCGAGGCCGACCTCGTGCGTATCTACAACGATATCGATGAGTACGATGGCGAGATGATCTACTACCATTCGCACCCCATCTCCGAAGCGTATCCCTCGCAACGCGACAAAGACTGGGCCAGGGGGAGCGGCTGCCTCTACCTGATCTTCTCGCACCGCTTCCATCC
>JBDTBU010000016.1:0-5606 GCA_039923935.1 Ktedonobacteraceae bacterium
ACGCTAAACGCTCTTATGCCAAAAATGCCTGCATAGCCTCCCATGTGCTCTCAATCTGAGGTGGCGGGTTAAAGACTTGGCGCAGGGCGAGACTGTTTTTGAGGCCAGAACTGGTCAGGATACCAACTACACCCTGTTCCTGAACCTCGTCTGGGGTGAGCAGGCCAGCCACGAGGGCACTGCGGATACCAGCCAAAGCAGAGGCACTCGCCGCTTCACAGTAAATGCCCTCGTAGGCTGCCAAATCCTTGAGAGCTTGAAGGATCTCGCTGTTAGAGACGGCCAGAGCACCACCGCCTGAGGCTCGTAACGCGTGATAGGCATGGTAGCCGCTGACACGATGGCTAATCGGCGGCGCAATATTCTCGGTAACGCTCTCCAACAGCGCCGGAACCTCTACCTGACTAGTCCAGGCTTCCACAAGAGAGGCCGCACCTTCGGGCTGGACCGCGAAGATACGTGGCAGCGTCTCGATAAAACCAAGTTCTTTGAAGAGCACAAAGCCCTGCCAGATACCGTAGAGGTTGGTTCCGGTGCCAGTTGGCACAAAAACAGCGGCGGGTGCACGCCAGCCAAGTTGCTCGCAGATCTCGAAGGCAGTAGTTTTGTCGCCATCGGTCTGGTACGCCTGCACATTATGCACGAAGGACCAGCCAGCCTCAGCTTCGAGACGATCAGCCAGCGCGTAGAGCGTGCCCAGGTCGCCGCTGGGCGTTATCACACGCGCACCATAGGCGCTGATCTGCACATACTTCTCGACGCTGACAGACGACTCCTGCCCAGATCGCCCGGCTGAACCGAGCAGCAACACTAGCGCTGGAACACCAGCTTTCGCCGCTAGAGCAGCCAGGGCCGAGCCAATATTACCCGATGTCAGAGCGGCCAAACGCTTTGCACCCTGTTCCAGAGCCACACAGGCCGCGACACCAATAGGCCGATCCTTGAACGAGCCGGTAGGATTAGAGCCTTCAACCTTCATGTAGACCCCACGCTCCGGTACGCGGGTCAGATGCGCCAAGCGAGTTCCACCAGCACCCAGGTCCACGCGAAAAGCTGGGTCGGCAACTGGCAGTAGTTCAGCATAACGCCAGATCCCAGCAGGACGCCGGGCCAGTTCGTCGCGATCCAGATCCCTTTTCAGCGCGGCCACATCGTAGAGCACTCCCAGCGTCTCATTAAGGGCGCTTTCTGCGCCCGGCTGTGCGCAATGGGGACAGGAGCCAAGCCTGGTTAGTGGAAACGTTGCTCCACAAAAGGTACAGTGCAAATGTGTCGCATACATGCGGTTTTTCCTCCATGTTTAGGGATTGGTATTACATTCCTACAAAAAGTACGCTCATGTGTTTCTACAAGTTTACCATCCTTCTTTGTAGTTGTCGAGCATACTGTTGCACGCGTTTATTCTACTACTGCCTGATAATAATCGTAGCTACCCGTTTCCCTAAAACCACACGATTGGTACAACGTAAGTGCGTTTTTATTGGTAACTGAAACTTCAAGGGTAATATGCTGCTGGCCTTTGGCGAGAATCTCTTGAATGGTACATGCGAGGATCTGGCGTCCATAACCACGCCCCTGCTGTGCTGGCAGTACACCGAAGCCGTAGATATGCCCGCCATGCACGCTATACGAGACATCGATTTTGCCGATAACCACACCGTCCAATTCCCCTACATAAAAGCCGTGATCTGCCTGCTCAAGCATATCTAACGTGTACCAATCGACATCATTGGCTGGCAGATCAAACACGAGCGCGGTAATATGGGTGAGAGTCGGTAGATCATCTGGCGTGGCTACGCGAAAGTGCAGGCGTTCCTCAACGCGTGTGGGCGTGCGCGGCTCTTCAAGCACCATCTTATACTCAGAATGATCGTAGCTCGCTCCCAACGAACGTGCAAAAGCCTGACCAGCGGGCGAGGTAGGTTCGACAATCAACAGGATTTTCGATAGACCGCGCTGCTGGGCCTCAGTCCTAGCCTCACTGTATAGCGCCGTATAGATACCTTGGCGGCGATAGTTGGGATGCACCATCCCACTAATTTCAGCCTCCGTCGTGTTAAAGCTGAAAAACGGCAAGAAACCCACCAGTGAACCATCCTTATAGTAGAGGAAATCGTTCGTCTGATCCTGCTCACGCTGCTCTAAAATGCTCCAGTTCAATTTGAGGTCTAACCCCTCATGTGCGTTACATATATCAGCTAGCAGCTTGATCTCTGCAAGTTCTGTTGGTATCAACCCCTGCTTCTTCACAAGCCCCTGTTGTTTGTTGGTAGACATGGTGCTCCTCTATCTTCATGGTTGGTTATTTGCGTAATAGCTGAGGGTTTCATCCTGTGCCAATCATTTCCGCAACGAAACCTTTTGTGCCTTCAGGCCCACGCAAGGTGAGCCAAGTCGGTCCTTCCTGCGGCTCGAAGTGTAGCTCAAAGGTGAAAAATGGGCAACAGGCACGCTCCTGGATGACGAACTGGAGCAGTGTGCTGGCCCAATCCGCGCTACCCGGAAACTTCAACATGTAGCCATCCGCTAGCTCTTTGATTGCTTCGATCCCGCGCATCATCTCCTCGACTTCAACATGACGTGTGGATAGATCCTGTGCGGTGAGGCTACAGGCGATGGGAATATCTTGTTGATTCTGTTCGGACATAGCCAAACCTTTCTTGAACAGTAACAAACTTTTGAACCACAGCAACAATCCAGCAAAACGCTGACAGTGTTTTGCTGGATTGTTGCTGTGGTTTTTTATTCTAGCATAGCGCGGCGCACTTCAATAATCTGGTCGCGCAACTGACCAGCCTTCTCGAACTCAAGCTGCTTGGCGGCACTGCGCATTTGTGACTCCAGGTCTTTGATGAGCCGCAAAGCCGCGTCCTTGGGGATGCCGTGCAAGATGGTTGAAGCCATTTTGCCATCTCCATCTGTACCCTCGGTTACGCCGCTCATGGACTTGAGACGGTCAGAGAGCGTCTTTATGTCCTTCTTGATGCCTCGTGGGGTGATCGAGTTGCGCTCATTGTAGGTGGCTTGCAAACGGCGACGGCGGTTTGTCTCGTCGATGGCGCGTTGCATCGAGCGTGTCATATTGTCGGCGTACATGATGACGCTGCCCTCAATATGACGTGCGGCCCGTCCAACGATCTGGATCAACGAACCTTCTGAGCGCAAAAAGCCCTCTTTATCAGCGTCGAGAATCACAACGAGCGAGACTTCCGGCAAGTCCAGACCCTCACGCAAGAGGTTGATGCCCACCACAACATCATAGACGCCCAGGCGCAGGTCACGCAAGATCTCTACGCGCTCGATGGTGTCAATCTCAGAGTGCAGGTAGTGGACTTTGATATTTAGTTCCTGCATATAGTCCGCCAGATCCTCAGACATCTTCTTGGTCAGGGTCGTGACGAGCACGCGTTGACTCTTCTCCACACGTTTGCGGATCTCAGCCAGCAGGTCGTCAATCTGGCCCTTCGTTGGTCGCACGCTAATCTCAGGATCAAGCAATCCGGTGGGACGAATGACCTGTTCAACTACGGCATTGCTGTGCTCATGCTCGTAGGGACCGGGCGTGGCAGAGACAAACAGGGCTTGCTTGATCTGCTTCTCAAACTCAGGAAAGGTCAGTGGGCGGTTGTCGAGGGCCGAGGGCAGGCGGAAGCCATAATCGACAAGGACCTGCTTACGCGAGCGATCACCCGCGAACATCCCACGTACCTGGGGCAGCGCCACATGCGACTCGTCCACAACCAGCAGGAAATCTTCCGGCAGATAATCCAGCAGTGTCCAGGGCTGTTCGTTCGCGCCACGAGCCGCTAGATGGCGCGAATAGTTCTCCACACCTGAGCAAAAGCCCGTCTCGCGCAACATCTCGATGTCGAAGTTTGTGCGCTGTTTCAGACGAGCAGCCTCCAGTATCTTGCCCTCGCCCTCCAGTCCCTCCAAACGCTCCACCAGTTCTTTCTCGATCAGTTCAATAGACCCATTCAAACGCTCTTGGGTCGTGACCCAGTGCTTGGCCGGGTAAATATCTAAGCGTTGGCGTTGGCCCAGCACCTCACCAGTCAGTGGATCGATCTCAGTCATGCGCTCGATCTCGTCGCCGAAAAACTCAATGCGTACAGCTATATCCTCGTAAGCGGGAAAAATCTCTAACACATCGCCACGCACTCGGAAGCGTCCGCGCACAAAGTTGGCATCATTGCGCTCGTACTGGATCTCGTTCAAGTGGCGCAGAATCTTGTTACGGCGCTTTTCCTCGCCAACTTTCAACGTCAGGACTACCTGCCCATACTCTTCCGGGCTACCCAGGCCGTAGATACACGAGACCGAGGCCACGATCAGCACATCGCGTCGCTCGAACAAGCTGCGCGTAGCCGAGAGCCGCAACTTCTGGATCTCCTCATTAAGCACGCTCTCTTTTTCAACATAGGTATCTGTACGCGCAATATAGGCCTCTGGCTGATAATAATCGTAATAAGAGACAAAATATTCAACCGCGTTATTAGGAAAAAATTCTTTATATTCGCTAAATAACTGTGCAGCTAGTGTCTTATTGGGCGCTAGCACCAGTGTCGGCTTCTGCACCTGCTCAATAACCTTCGCCACGGTGTACGTTTTGCCGCTACCCGTCACGCCCAGCAATGTTTGTTTGCGATAGCCTTTTTCGATGC
Source organism: Ktedonobacteraceae bacterium (assembly GCA_039923935.1). Classification (GTDB taxonomy): domain Bacteria; phylum Chloroflexota; class Ktedonobacteria; order Ktedonobacterales; family Ktedonobacteraceae; genus Paraktedonobacter. Next base: position 4,665 of record JBDTBU010000016.1, read on the forward strand.
CCTTGACCAGTTCCGCAATGGCCGTCGGTTGGTCACCAGTGGGTTCAAATGGTGCCTCAACTTTAAACTCTGGCATGTATCTCTCCTGATGTATGTGCTCCGTAGAATTTTCTTTCCATATGTCCACCCATTATATCACCTGGAGCTAGAGTTTCGCTGCCGCACATAGGTGATAAATGCTCGTGTCTCGCTCATCCGTTTCAGGTATGAAGGATGCGGTAAGAGTATAGCAGGCTTGCCTCGAATACGCTAGGTTTCGATGATACGAGCAATAGGCCAGAAGTCATGCTCAGCTTATTACCTCCTACCCGCTAGCAGTACCATCATCTCCACCGTCTCTAGCCATTTTGCCACTCATCCAGCATGGTAATATTGCACGAACGCTAGATTTTTCACTCCTGAGATGTGTCCACATTTCAACTATAACTATGCAGTCTGGCTCTTGTCCGAACGAGTGTGGTAGTGTCGTCTCCCTATGAAAGAGGTATCAATGATTTACTACCGTATCGCAACGCAAAAACATCAATCAACGGAGTGGGAATGGAAATCGACGCCGGTACATTCGCTGGAAGCGGTGTTTCAGTTAGGACGGCTGTATGATTGTATGCCCGCAGAACATGTTCGTGTCTTTGCTGCCTCTGCGGTTGAATATATGGATATTTTGCTAGTGCGTGCGAATTTGGGTTTGCCTGCGAATTCTCTCACACTTGAACAACTTCTGCACGATCATCAAAGCATTACAACCCCGCATGTGCGCCATTTCGAGATGCAGCTTGGCTGGCAGGAGGGCGTGGAAGAGCAGCAAACGCCATCTACGCTTGAGCCAGAGTCCGAGCCTCCAGATGATGCTGAGCTTGACCTGATACCTGTGGCAGCGTTGGAGCGTTCGGTTGACGCAGATAGTGTGCCAGACCCGGAACCCTGGGGCAGCGATCACGATAA
>JBDTBU010000017.1:0-10048 GCA_039923935.1 Ktedonobacteraceae bacterium
TATAGGAGATGAAAAAGCAGGTTATGAACGATCCACATGCAAGTCCTGAAGAACTTCTCGCTTTTCTCTGCGATGGCGACCCCCTACCTCAGACTGTTCAACAGCACATCGACCACTGTCAACTCTGCCAGCAACAGGTCGTGAGCTACCAGAAAACCGCAACCTGCCTATTCACACTGATGTATCGCCGCGACTGCCCCTCCGGTGCTGCCTTGAGTGCCTGGTGTCTGCCCAACGTGCTCAGCGACGGGGAGCAGAGCCAGATCTCCAAACATCTCACCCAATGCCCACACTGTGCCGCTGAACTCGCCGAAACGCTCCAATTTCTGGAAACATCCTGACCACCAACGTGCTCAGCGCTTATCACCCTTCAACATCTGCAAAATGAAGATGAGTATACAGGCTCCAACAAAGGAGATCCCGACGCTCCCCCAAAAAAAGAACGTCTCCTGAAGATTCAGTAAGCTCGCCAGATACCCACCGATGACGGCCCCAATAAGACCCACCACGGTGTTTCCTATGCAGCCATAGCCCTTCCCGCGCACCAACACGCTCGCCAAAAAGCCTGCAATTGCTCCAACAATCAGCCAAGTGATAAGACCATCAATCTGAAAATGTACCCCTGTCATGTGCTCTCTCCTCATAAAATGTATAGTATGTTGAATAGTCCCTATGACTGCTCACATTACCCATCTCGTGTGCTCTCAACCGGGCAGTCGCAATATATACGCGCGAACAACGCTGGGGTTAGATTTTTCTACAGGGAAAACAGCAGGAGAACCACCAACCGGTTACTGTTGGCCGGTTGGTGGCTCTCCTGTGGATGCAGTTCTGCTCTCTTGCGTACTACAACGTGCTACGGTTATGCCGCCCGCTGCCAACCGCATGGAGAATAGCGATCAGGATGCAGGCTCCAATAATAGCGACGACAATACTTCCTATTAAGCCCCCGCTTCCACTGAAACCAAGCAAACTCGCAAGGAAGCCGCCGATAAGCGCACCAATAAGACCTACGACGAGATCACCACCGATGCCAAAACCGCTGCCACGCATCAACATACCACCCACTGCACCGGCAATTAATCCTACAACCAACCAGGCAATGATACTACCTGGCAAGAATGCAAACGCTAAAACCATACTGGCCATCTGGAAAACCCTGCCTTTCTAAAACGTGAGACGAACCTGCTCATTGGGCCTTCCCTGCCAACTGCATCAATAGTGTGCTCTCTCTAGTACACGTACGACTCTCAGAGGAATATTCATTCTGTTCCTGCATAGCCGATTCTGTTAGCTGTCCCTTTGGACATTGTGGTAGGTTCGTGAAGCATGTTAGCATGGATACAAACCTCTCTCTTCAAGATTAGCAGGAGCATATTTCGTATGTCTTTGGTTGACGACCCATCTGAGTCACGTACTCACCAGGATAAGGGATCGCAAAAGGAAGTTTTAGCTTCTCTTTTACACCTTCCGCGCAATGTGTATCTTTTACTCTTCTTTACCCTTGGCAAGGGTTTTCAACTCACTATCGCGACTCTTACGGTCAATTATTATGCTTATAGTTTAGGCTACCATCCTGACTTTATCGGCCTATTCAGCGCGATGCCTGCCCTTGGTGCGTTAGTCAGTGCCGTTCCCATTGGGATGCTAGCTGACCGCATTGGACGCAAACCGGTGCTGATCGCAACGGCACTGCTCACCCCTATATCCCTAGCTGCCATTGCGCTAGGTACTTCTGCCCCCTGGCTACTCATTTGCTCACTGATTCAGGGCTTTGTCTCTTCAGCTTATTGGGTCTCTAACTTGCCATTGCTAACCACAAACACGACGGAAAAACAACGGGTGAGTGTTTTTGCCTTGAATAGTTTTCTGCTGTTGGGCGTTGGCTCCCTGGGGAACCTGTTGGGTGGCTCTATCCCTGAATTTGTTGCCAGCATCCTGCATGTATCTGCCGCAAGCACAGTTCCGTTGCGTTGGGGCGTGCTGACTGCCGCACTCTTTACACTCGTCTTTGGCTTGCCTCTCTGGCTGTTACACGATGATCGTCGCACTAACCGTTCCGCAGAGCAGGTTCCCGTTCCAAAGCAGAACCAGGATATGCCAACACCTGCTTTTATTATTGGGCAACCAGCTACAATAACCATGCCCACACAGGAAAAGTTTCCCCTCATGCTTTTCGTGCAATTACTCGGCTCTGATCTGCTCTTCACAATGGGCGAGGGATCGGTGGTGGCGCTCATTCAACTGTATTTTGTGTTGCGTTTCCACCTCCTGCCCGGCCAACTGGGCGTCATCTTTACAATCTCTGGCTTTATCGGAGGCATCTTTGCTTTAACTGCCCCGTTTTTCGCGCAACGTTGGGGCAAATTGCGGATCATCATCACAGTGATGTATCTGAGTGCACCGCTGATGATCCTGACCGGTTTTGCTCCCGTTCTTCCATTAGCAGTCGGAGGCGAGTATACGCGCTCTTTCATGCGCACACTGATCGAACCTATGTACGCCGCCTTTGAAATGGAGCAGGTCTCAGATCGCTATCGTGGCTTGCTCGCAGGCTGCTATTCCATAACCTGGAGCATCGGTTATAGTATTGGCCCCTCAGTCGCAGGCTGGCTCCAAGTCCATGTCAATCTCTCCGCCGCTTTTCTCTTTGGGGCAGGCTGCTTGATTGCTAGCGCTAGTATGCTACTCAGCTTCTTCGGTAAAAAGAAAGTCCATCTCGCTGCTTAAGCAGGACTATTTTCTCTGCCAAAAATAGTGTACACTATATAAAACATTTTCTTTGCGCAACACGCCTGCTCTCTTTTTGTGTTTTTCAGAAAAGAGCAGCAAAATGTGAGCTATCTCACTGTTTTTTGTTGCCCAATAGCGTAAACTTGGTGACTACTTCTTGGCGCTGGAAAGCGCGGGGATTCTGGACCACTTTCTGTAAAAAATACTGTGATTTTTAAAAACCACCAGGAGTATTATACATGCGCTCTAGCCTGATTGAGACTCGTTCTGCGCCCAATACTCATCCGTATCGTGCCCGGTCTGCTCCCGACTTCCAGCACCCATCTACACCACCTCCAACTGCAACACAGCCACAACGTCATATTACCCTAGCACCAGTTGAGGGCTGGCTTCCTCTGCTGTTGCTGGCGGTGGCGGTCTATAGCGTGGTCTATTCAGTCACGGCTGCGATTACGATTACTCACACAACGGTGCTATGGATTACCACAGCCATTGGCCTGCTCTGTGGGCTGATTGTCTCAAAAAGTCGCTATTTCCCGCAAGCAGCCCTACATATTGGTGCCTGTTTCGCTGGTTTCTGGGTGGCGCTACTGCTGACCAGTTCCCTGGCCTACCATGACTCCCCGCTCACACTGCTCACTAACCTGCGTACAGTGGTCATCGGTGGTTTTATGTTAACAAGCTCGTCAAATAGCGAGATGGTTTTTCTCTTCTATCTCTCTTTCCTGTGTTTCTTTCTGGGCTACTTCGGCTCCTGGCTAATCTATCGTGCACATCTCCCCTGGCTGGTAGCCCTGGTCTATGTCTCGATTATGATTGTCAATCTGAATTACATCACGAAACGTGATCTCTCGTTCCTAATTGTCATTCTTGCCAGTGCACTGATCTTGCTGATCGCACGCACACACCTGGCGAACCAGATCACCCAATGGAAAAATGATGGCCTCTACACCGACCATCACTGGCTCAACGGCATGACTGCACGTTTGCTACGGATTGTTGCGCTTTTTATGCTGCTCATTCTCCCGTTTAGCTGGTTTTTGCCGATGCTGAACCAGCCAACTTCAGGCGTCACTCTTTGGAATAACCTGGACAATGCCTGGGCCAACATCAGTCACGGCCAGTTCCCCACACTGAACGATCCAAACAGTCTGTTCGGCCCCTATCAGCCGCCAGCCAACTTCTTTGGCGACCAGCTCACCATCACTGGCAATGTCAACCTACCCAGTGGGCCAGTCCTCTCGTATACCACTTCCCCGCCCATGCAGGGACAATACCTGGAGGCTTTTACATTCGATCAGTTCGATGGACATACCTGGACCGCTCTACTGAACAACTCCAACCCGCTGCATAACGCAAACGAACTGCTCCCACTGGAGGTCTCGTCCGCGAATTATAACGAGATCAAAACATCAATCACGATTATTCAAGCGCCTGGAGGTACCAAAAGCTATATCTTCGCACCTCTCCAACCCTATAGCTTTACGGTCCCCGTGACGCTTTTTAGCGATAGTAGCGGCACTTTTACCTCTGCCTGGACACAAACGAATCCACTGACCAATCAGGAACACTATCAGGTGACATCCGAGGTTCCGGCGGCCTCACCCGCCAATCTCAGCACCATTCCGCTACCTGGGGATAATGCAAATGCTTGGTCAAACGATAGTAATTACGGAACGCTCCAACAGCACTACTTGCAAACACCTAGTAACCTCTCCTCTGAGGTCAATGTAACCGCGCAAAATTGGACACACGATGCACAAAATGCGTATGAAGCGGTGATTGATTTGCAAACGCATTTGAATAATGCGGCTGTGTTTACGTATTCCGTGCAAAATCCGCCGGTTCCTGACAATGTTGACGCTGTGACTTGGCTGTTGCATACACATAAAGGCTATTGCACCTATTACGCAACCGCGATGACGGTTATGGCCCGTCTGCTAGGGCTGCCTGCACGCATCGTCAACGGGTTCAGCCAGGGACACTACGACGCCCAACAGAAAGTCTGGATCGTCAATGGCAACGACGCCCATAGCTGGGTGCAGGTCTATTTCCCAAACTATGGCTGGCTCAACTTTGATCCCACACCTGGCTTTACCAGCCCCAACCAAGCGCTTGTGAATACCACTCCCACGGTCAGCCCGACGCACCCAGCAGGCTCGCCCAGCCCGACGAGCACAGTAAACACACGTCAGACCGTACCGCAGCCTACCACGACACAGCCGCCCATTACCCCCACTTCGGTGGAGGGTCTGACAGTCCAGAATATCCTGCTGGCCTTCGCGCTGCTCTTTTTGCTCTGCTCGCTCATCATACTCAGCATCTCAATCGTACGCTATCGGGGTAGCCGCTCGCCTCGCTCAACGATCACGTCGATTTATACGCGCCTCTGCCGGGTTGCCAGTTTGATCGGTTCACCACCTGCTGCCTGGCAAACGCCCTATGAGTATACGTTCGCGCTGAGCAGGCGTTTCCCAGATGCGGCTACTGCCTTGCGCCGTCTCGCCGACCTCTTTGTCCGCGAACGCTGGGCCTCGCCCCAACACGCGCCAGTGCCTACCGAGGAGCGTGACCTCGCCCATCTCTGGCCGCACCTGCGCAATACCATCTTGCGTTCACCTTTCAAAAAACGCCGCTAGCCATATGCTCGTAACACGCGTTGAAATGCATATACACATATAGGTGTTTCAGCGTGTGTTACCTTTGCGTTTCCCCTTTCGTCATTCTTAGTAAGAGTGCTCATTTTCATGCGTGTAGTGTGGTTGTGCTCAATGGTTGTGGTTTGGATGGGGAGGAACGCTTTGATGAGTAACAAACAAGCTCTACTCGATTGTACGTTTAGTTGGGGGAAAACCTGTCGCCTCTATCGCGATTCCATCGAAATCGCTGGCAAATCTTATAGTCTGGATGATCTTACTTACATCCACCCAACCTATCGAACTGTGTTAGGTATTGCATCTGCGCGGCTAGAACTCTGCTTCGGTCTGCGCCGCTTGACCTTGCGTGGTATTCCCGACCCGGAAACTGCTCGCGAGATGGTTTCTCACCTGCTGCCCTATGCTGAGCAAGCTGGCCCTCATATCATTTCGCATCGGGTACGTTCCCGTACGACCCAGGCTCGCGATCTCGCTCGTGCGCAGGCCAAAACCTGGGAACGCACCCAAAAAATTCCCGCACTTCTCGACGCCCTGCGTCCAAGCACATCTACGACGCCAGCCTCAACACCTTTGCCTGAGTCGGATAAATCTCTGTCTGAAGATCAAACGGTGTCCCAGTCGGAGGTTGCAGATGTATTCGACGATTTTCAGGATTTTGCTGAGCAGCCCACTTCGCATGTTCCGACCAACGACCTGCCTGTGTCCGTGCTGCCCGCGTCAGAAATCGCTGAGGACATGTCCGAACAGTCCACATTACCAGTCCCAGCCAGTTCTCTGCCCTTGCCAGAACAACCCACCGAGCACATGCCCGTAAATCCGCTACCGTTATCAGCCCAGCCCAGCTTGCCTATTCCAGCGGAGGCTCTATCTGCACAACCCATCTCACCCACGTCAATCGGCTCTGCATCAGACCTACCAAGTGCGCCCATGTTGGAGGATGCTCCGTCCGTGCAACCAACCAGGGTAGCTGCTGCAAACAAGCCCTCACGCCCTCTGCCAGTAGTCAAAATACAGCCCACACATATCCCACGGCGCGAGCCACCGCTACGTCCAGTGCAACGTGCGCATCCTCGTACCTCGCTTGAGCAAACCCTTGCACGCGTTTCTGCTGCTCAATCGGAGAAGCGCAACCCTCTTCCTGCGCTTGAGCAAACGCTAACCCGTGTTGCTGCTGCCCAAGCGGAGAAGCGCAACTCTGCAAAAAGCACGCCCGAAACTGGCTCTGCACCTGTGTCTGCGCTCAAATCGAACGTGCTTCCGATCATTCAGGTGCCTGTACGCCTGCAACCGGGCGAATACGCGCACTATAGTAGTGGTGCCGCGCTCTGTGGTGACCAACTCACCAATTCAGAGCAAGCCATCTATCCACCGCTGGACCGTGGCCTGTTGATCCTGACCAACCAACGCATCTTCTATCTGGGAAAACGCTGTCAGTTGATGCTGGCCTATACGCACCTTTGGTATGTCTCGCTCCTGCAAGACGCTGTTGCCCTGCACATCGAAGGGCAATTCCGGCGTATTATCATGGAAATAGAACAGCCCCAGGCATGGGCTAGTCGCATTGAGCAGCTTTCATTGATCGCACGTCGTTCGCCATCTCACCCGGCGCAACCAGCACCAATGTATGTTCTGCCAGACGTTAAACCAGCCTCATCGCTCCCAATCACGGTCAAACGTGCCGCATTGAAACTTCCAACTGCCCAAGTAGGTACGGTCTCAACAACTGCCAGCACACCCGCATCTGCTACACATATCAGCCAGCACACCACTGAGGCCACAACCATTGAACTCGCTTCACAAGCTAAGCAGGGCATCGTTGAGGCCATAACTATTGAACTTGCTTCACCAGCAAATCAGAGCATCATCGAGGTCACAACTATTGAACTTGACCCGCTAGATGGTGAGTTGGAGGACATAGATACTCAGACTTTTTCTCTTCCCAACGAGGAGGAAGAAGTCACAAGCAAACAGACGGCTCTTTCAGCACGCGCTCAGGTTGAGATGGAGAATGTAGACACATGCATCCTCTCGATACACAATCACGATGATGAAGCTACCAGCAAACTTGAGGCTGTTTCAGTAGCCACTCAAGCTGAGCAGGAGAACACGCGTCTGCTCGTGTCTCACGATCAGGATGACGCGGAAAGTGAGGATGAACAAACAGTCCCAGTGCGTCACCGGAAGATCGCTGCAATCAGCACGCACCCTCTGCATACCAGAACCAATCAACCAAATGAAAAAAAGGTGCGACGTTCTACACAGAGCCGTACCTTGAGTCGCACGCTGCCTTTGGAGGAAGAGAGGTAAGGCATGAGATAACAATCTTTACAACGAAATTTGACACATTTTTTGATTTATACACTATTTGATGGAAAGGGTTCCTTGAAAAATGCTCGATACACTCATGGTTTTATGTATGAAAGGGTCACGTAGGCCCGTACTACGCGCGTTGATTATGTTCCTTGTCTTGTGCGCTGGAATATGTACTCTGCTCCTGCTCATCACGATCAGCGGAGTCAAGTGGCCTGGCGTGGTCGCGACTGCCTCCAGTGTGCAAGGAGCGTCTCATGGGCCAGTCGCTGCGCCCACACCCATAGATTCCGCGATCCCGATTATTCTACAAAATCCCAGTGTAGCGTCTCCAACCGCTACGTTGACGGCTACCCCAGAGGTGACACATGTCTTCAACAAAGGCCACATCTCTACACCCCCGCCAACAAGTGCTGTGCCTAGTCCTACGCAAGACCCGAATCCATCACTGATTCGCAGTATCCTCGGTATCTAACGCTCAAAGTTCCTCTTCACAGGCATTGCCCCTGAAGTCGCTAACACCGTTTTGAGAATCCCGGAGCCGGAGATAAGCGCCAGCTCTACATTCGGGCGCTTATCTCCGGCTCCGGGATTTTGTCGGCGCTCGCCTCCAGCTCCAGGGTAGGGTAACATATTGACCTTGACGTTGATCTATCTGAGCAGATAGACTAACGTTTGAAGAGTGTTTTTTGTACTATTGCTAGGAGGAAAACTGTTTATGCCTCTCGACCCACAAGCTAGAGCTTATCTCGACCAAATGGCAGCCATCAACATGCCTGAGATGACTTCGTTCACGCCCGAAGTGTTACGCCAACTCATAGCTGCACAACCAGGGGTGGCAGGTGAAAAGGTCGCCAAAGTCGAAAACCGCACGATCCCAGGTCCAGCGGGTGAGATTCCGGTCAGGATTTACACCCCGGAAGGTCATGGCCCTTTTCCCGTGCTGGTCTTCTTTCATGGCGGTGGCTGGGTAATCTGCACCCTGGACACGCACGATAACCAGTGTCGCAGCTTGACCAACGGAGCAGGCTGCGTTGTCGTCTCGGTTGACTACCGCCTCGCACCTGAGCACAAATTTCCGGCTGCACCCCTAGACTGCTATGCCGCGACCAAATGGGTCGCTGAACATGCGGCAGAGATCAACGGGGACGCCTCGCGGATCGCAGTCGGCGGCGATAGTGCAGGCGGCAATCTCACAGCAGTTGTCACGCAAATGGCCCGCGATCAGGGTGGTCCACGGCTGGTCTTCCAGTTAATGATCTATCCTGCCACCGACTTCACAGCCCAAAATGTGTCCAAAAAGGAAAATAGCACGGGTTATGGCTTGACGACTAACGATATGGATTGGTTCAAAAACCACTATTTGAGCGGCAAGGAGGACGAGATCAACCCGCTGGCCTCACCCATGCTGGCAACAAATCTACACGCATTGCCCCCGGCACTGGTCGTAACTGCCGAGTACGACCCCTTGCGTGACGAAGGCGAACTCTATGGGCAACGACTACAAGAGGCGGGCATCCCCGTCACCATTCGTCGCTATCCCGGCATGATTCACGGCTTTTTCGGCATGGCCCAGATTATGGACCAGGCGAAAAAAGCTGTCCATGAAAGTTCGCAATCGCTACGCGAGGCTTTTGAGAAACGTTAGTTCACCTTAGAGCTTGCCTCCGGCTTCGGCTCCGTTATTGTACATTGACCATACTGACAAAGTAGATCTCGCCACCAGAGCCACTTACATCGTAAACGCTGGCCAATAGTGCTCATTACGCTATCGGCCAGCCACCGTGCTCGTCAATCGCTGCGTCAATGTGTTGCATGAGGGTGATGGTTTCGCTGAGGGCTGAGATGATCTTCTGGTAGTCTCTGAGGTCAGCCAGAGCCAAGGCGCGGCCTTTGCGATCCTTGAGCCATTTCTGGCAAACCTGATAGCCGCCGATATGGAACGCCCAAATTTCGGCGGGTACATCCTCAAAATACTGCGTTGTATTGATCCAGACACAGCCCATCTCTGGCTGGTTCGGCTTGGGAACGTACTCAATCTTTTCAACGGCATATTCGCCTTGCCCCTGAAAGCCGGTGGTACCTCTGGCAACTTTCTCTAGCAAGTGCAATTCAACCAAACGCTTGCCATGTGCGCACAGCACGCGGAAAAGTTCGAGATTGGACGTGAGAGGCAAGCGCGGAAAGTCGATCTTGAGAAACTCAGCGTACCGCTCGCGGTAGGTGGGCGCATAGAAAATGGCGTACATATAGTGGAAAATGTCTTCGGGACCGAACGTGGTTTGCAGATCGCCAGTGCCATCAGGAACGAATTGCAGAGCGAGTTTGGCGGCAAGATGGTTGGTAAA
>JBDTBU010000018.1:0-4789 GCA_039923935.1 Ktedonobacteraceae bacterium
GCGAGGGAGCACGCCTGGCCTATGCGGGTCAGCAGGCCCAGATCGAACTGGATGCTCAGCAACGCGAAATATCTCTCTGTGTATGGGGACCATTCCCATATACCTTCCTGCTGATCTTGAAACAAACGCTGGATGATCTGCTCCAGACGTTTCAAGGACTGCGCGTGCAACGGAAGATCCCTTGTCGCTGTCCCATGCAGCAACAAGTTCCCCATGCGCATAGCTATGAAGACCTGGAGCGACAACTGGCACGGGGACAGAGCGAGATTGTCTGTTCCGAAGGGCAGCGTCTTGCTATTACAACCTTGCTCTATGGTATCCATGCCAGCACGGTCCCTCAGATGGAGGCAACTGTGCAACGGACGCAACAACTCATCACTCAGACGTTGGTACCTGGCCCTAGAGCGCAACCGGATCAGATGTCAGCCGATGAGATGCGACGTGAATTTGTCCGCCTCAATCAAAGCCTGGAATACCTGTACCGCACGAACCTCAAACAGAGCCAGCAACAGATGAAACTGGAACGGGAAAAATTGAACAATGTTTGCCCTGGCCTTTTTGTGCTGGAACGCGCGTCTCGCACCCACATCAATCCTCGTGATTGGGTCAGCCGTGGGTATAGGCTGCGCCTGCTCTGCCAGTATCCACAGGGGCCGCACCCAATTACGGGAGAGCAAGGGTATGAGATACGGCAGGGAAAAGAGTGGTGGAATAGCATGAGTCCCTGGCTACGTCGTATGGTCAAAGTGCTCGAAATTGGGATGCCGCTTGGCAAAGGCGTCAACGAGGCTTTTAAGCTGGTCGATATCGAGCGGTTCGCACCAGAGATCGACGTGTTCAATGAGATCCTCAGCGATCTACCAGAGATCGATGCGCTAGACGCTCTGAGCAATGCACAACTGGACGCGCAGGTACAGACAATGCAACGCCTGGAAGGGGCCGCACTGGAAGCGCTGCACACCTTTCTGCAAGGGTATCCGCGTCCCTGGCAGGGGTTGAGCCGGGTCATCGACAATGGCTCAATCTGGTGGCTGTGCGAGCACCACCGCCGGGAGTTCGAGGCACAGCTTATTACGACGATCTAAAAGCTCGTGCTTTCAGACCTTTTGCAAATGATCGTCATAAAAAGAGACATTTCTGGAAACACGCGGTGTATAATTCATCAGTATGACTACTACAAAAACACACCGTCGCACAATAAGCGCCCGTACGCTGCTCATCAGCATGTCCATTATCGCGTTGCTCGCGTGGAGTGGGCTGTTGCTCTTCACGCGCTATGTCCCACCGGAGAATGTGCTAGCTTTTGTGGTGTTTTTCACACTACTGAGCGTGGCGCTGTTCTGTACCCTCGCGCCGCTGATCCATCTCCTCACGCGTGGCATACTAGCTAGACGGATCGCGCATCCCACAATGCGCCACGCCCTACGCCAAGCATCGTTGATCTCAATATTTATCGTCTTCAATTTATTCTTACGTGTGTTGCAGAGTTGGAGCCTTTTCACGGCGGTGGTGAGTTTTGGGATTATTGTCGTGATTGAGATGTTGGCGTTGGGTGGCAAATGAGTACTGACACATGATCTTTCATCTCTGCCCAATGTACTGCATGTACTGCACGCTCTTAAGCGGACATATGGCAAGTACGCAAGAGATTGAGGAACGGATCAGTGCTTGGCAGTAGAGACGCAATGAGCAGTACATCGGCATTGATTGGCGTTTTATCAACACTGATTTTGAGCTGTTGGCTGTTTGGTTAGCACTCAAAGAAGGAAGGCTCTTATGTGATGTGTAGTATCGAACAGAGGTGTTCCAAGATCGATTTTCTTCTCAGTGATCGGTGTCAAGGGTACTCTCCTGATATATCCAGGTGTTTTGTGCTGTAAAGGGCTTGACGGCTTCGCGCCAGTATGGTATTATCCGCCTGTACTCTTAAACGAGACAAGCCAAGGTAGCTCAGTTGGTAGAGCACAGCACTGAAAATGCTGGTGTCAGGAGTTCAATTCTCCTCCTTGGCATTTTGTATTTTTTGGCAAGCAATAAAAGCCCTCTCCGTATTTTTTGAGAATTGAGAAGACGAAGCTTTTTCCCCATCCTGTGTGATGAGAGTTAACCACAAGGCTGCTTTTCGCCAACAGAAGTCCTTATAGAGCGAGTCAAATTTAAGAGGAGATTTTATGGGTGAGTTTAACAAAGAGCAGGCGCTTGCTCGCTATATCGAACTTGAGGCGATGCGAAATGCTGAGTTCATGCGGCTCCCCAACGTCGAGCGCAGAATAGCACGTGGTGATTACGATTTTCGTGCGAATGTCGATGGCGAGTTGGGAGAGCTTCAGCAGGAAGCACAGCAAAACGGCTTTTATCTTGAATCGGTCTGGGACGAGGAAAAGCGGAATCTTGTGCACACGATAGAACAGATGTCTCCAAAGGAATATGCAGCATATCTAGCAGAAGAGCAGGAAATCTTGCTGGGAGACCTAAAGTGGAGATACGAGCAAGGACTTATCGAGCCGTAAAGATTGTGAGAAGATCAATTCAAATAGACAGAGAGCAAGAGTCGAGCTTCAATTTCTAAAGGAAAACGCCTGGAGGATTACCTACTCAGGCGTTTGGCATTTGACAAGCTATGCAAAAACAAAAAACTGCTTAACAGTCACCGACCAATCAGGCACGATTTGGGAAGGAAGTATCGCCTCACCCTGGAAAACACCAAGCGAGCGATAAGTCCTATTCTCAAGAACAAGCAACTCTATAACGTGTTCGCCAGGAATAACAATCCAATACTCTGGCACGCACGCACGTGCATAAGCGTCAAGCTTCTCATGCAAATCATGGCGCATCGTTCCTGGAGACAAAATCTCAACTGCTAGGTTAGGAGCACCAATCAAGCGAGTGTATGTAATTCGATCAAGATGCTCATTGAGAACAACAAACACATCCGGCTGAACAACATCCCCTGGGCTTAATTCAACATCAGTAGGAGTTGCAAAAACTCGCCCTAGCCCTGCTACTTGGACAAACTGACGCAGATACGCCGCTATCTCAAGGCTTATCCCCTGATGCCCCATATTCGGGGCAGGAGCCATATAGAGCACTCCCTTCACAACCTCATAATGCTGCCTATCATTTGGCAGAGCTGCATAATCAGCGTAGGTCCATTGCCCTTGTAATGGGCCAGGAACCCAATCAGCAGGAACCACAACAGGCAATCTTGCAATAGTAGTCATTCTTTTTCCGCCTTTCATCTAGGCTAATGACACACTCTTGTGAATATAAGCATACCATACTTACAACCTATTTAACAGATCCTGGCGAGCCAAGAAATAAGCTCATCAACTAAAAGTCCTGTCAGAGACTGGTATCAATTTTCACAAAAACAGAAGGCAGCAGTTCAGATCGCCTATTTTGTACTTAAAAAACCCATCTATAGTATTTTCGTAACATGCTATAAACGGGCTTGCAGAGCCGCTTTAGGGTGGGCGACAAGGGATTCGAACCCCTGACCTACTGCGTGTAAATGAGTGGTTATGAGAAAGGCTCTACATCGGCCTGTAGAGCCGTCTCACAGCCACTGGAACTACTGCGTGCATTAGAGAATTAGTAGTCCACAGATCGAAAATCAGTTGGTCTCACATCCTACTCATTCCAGTACCCTCGACCAAAATTATCCTCTTCAGCAGGCCCACTTTCACCCCTCAAAGGCGAATACTTTTCATGCGACTTACGCAGTTGATCTACTGTAAGCGAGGCATAATGATTAGTCATAGCAAGCGTAGTATGACCCATCTGTCTCTGTACGTCAAGAGGGCTGCGACCCATAGCTAACTGAGTTGTAGCCATGTAACGGCGGCACTGGTGCGGAGAAACCTTTTTTCCATCTATGCTTGTACGTTTCTTCAATCTCTTGAAAAGCATAGAAACGCCCCACTGGGTAAGTGGCAACCCATCATCAGCCAGAAACACCGGATCATCTTTTCTCGCATCTTCGCTACGAGCCAACACCGCCCGATGGCTACTCAGGTATTGATGCAATGGCCGGAACCCATCACGCGAGATTGGTACCTGCTGCCATTTGTTCCCCTTGCGATGTACCAGGATTATCCGAGAACTCCTATCGATATCACCCAGGCGCAGACCAACTAGCTCATTCAAGCGAATGCCAGTATCAACAAATAAGCTAACAATAGCCCTATTGCGTGCAGTCAAAGCTCGACGGAGATCAGGTTTATCAAGATCACCCTCTTCACAAGCATCAAGCAATCTCTTAATATCATCACTGGTATAGGTAGGAACGAACTTCTTTTCTACACGAGGTAACTTAAAACGTGGTGTTATGGGCTTAGCAAGCTTCTCTTCTCGTTCCAACCAGTGACAAAACGCGAGGAGGGATTGACCATAACTGTGTATAGACTCATCACTAAGAGACTTGCCTCTATACGTTGGTGTCTTCTTTAGATAGGCCATCCAGCCGCGCAAGTGCTCTAGTTTGAGATCCTCTACCTCAGTGATATTATGAGCAGAGCGTAACCAGCTAGAAAAGTAGCGCAAACGCTGTTCATACGTGCTAAGAGTTTTAGCAGTGCAATTATCTAGCTCATGCATCTCTATAAATTCTACTATGACTTTTTGAAGTTCCATGACAGCATCTCCTTTATTGTCCAGTGGTAACAGACAGGCCATAGACGGCTTGTTTCTCTGCTATTGTGTCGGCAAACTGTAAGGCATATTCCGCTTGCAGCAGCTCCATTGGTGCGACTTTCGCCAGATCAGGCAAGGCATAGCCGGGGAGATGGTC
>JBDTBU010000019.1:0-2558 GCA_039923935.1 Ktedonobacteraceae bacterium
ATACCTCAGCCGATGGACACACTTCAGCCAGTACACAACGCCCACACGCTGGTTTGCGTGCAGCACACACAGCCCGTCCATGAAGAATCATGCGGTGTGCGACGTTCAGCCACTCCTGGCGCGGCACGAGTTGCATAAGATCTTGCTCGGCCTTGAGCGCATCCGACTGCTTAGTCCAGCCAAAACGACGTGCCAGACGGCCTACGTGGGTATCGACGATAAAGCCTTCGGATATTCCAAAAGCATTGCCCAAAATGACATTGGCCGTTTTGCGCCCAATACCCGGAATTTTGACCATTTCCGCAAGTGTACGCGGCACTTCACCCTGATGATGATCTAACAGGTACTGGCAGGCGGCGCGAATGCTTTTGGCTTTGTTGCGGTAGAAGCCTGTTGAATGTACATCCTGCTCCAATTCTTCCTGGCTCACTGTGGCGTAATCGTGCGCGTTGCGATACTTCTGGAACAGATCTTTGGTGACGGCATTGACGCGCTCATCGGTACACTGAGCTGCGAGAATAGTCGCGACCAGCAATTCTAGTGGTGTTGAGAAATCCAGTTCATATGTGGCGTTGGGATAGAGATCACCCAACTGGCGCATAATTTCCTGGATTTGTTGCGACGATCCTGGCGCTGGCTTGTGTGAAACTTCATTTTCCATATTGATTGAGCTTCCTCTCGTTTTGTAAATTGATGATTACTTTCTAGAGAATGTTTCTCAGAATCATTCTTTGCACACGGTGTAATCAGAGAACGTCACTATGCTCTCCTACACGCTATCTTGCATTTGTTTCCGCACCTTGCTATACTACTCACTGATGGGTTAGAAGTTCCCATCCCTATTCTACGAGCGAAGGAGAGCCTCTTTTGAAGAAGAAAACTGTCTTGATCTTCTGGATTATTGGGTTTATTATCGCACTCATTGGTGCAAGTATGTTTGTCCCGGCGATTGTGGCGGCAGCTAACCACTGTACGACGAACCAATTTGGCAGACCAGACTGTTCGCTGCCTACGAACGACCTGCTAACATCCATCGGATTGATTGGTGTCATCGTCCTGCTTATAGGGGCCGTTTTTAGTGCTGTTGCCTGGATTGGCGCACTGGTCAGAAGCGCAAAAATGGGAACCTGGGGCTGGTTTGTCATTGTCCTGATTTTCTCTGGCCTGGGCACCCTGATCTACGCACTTGCTGGTCCACCAGAGCGATTAGCCATGATGAGAAGCGACTCGCCCTACGCATCACCTCACTAGATGCCTCGTTTCGTGCCTGAAATCTGGCATACACCAGCATAACGGATAGTGAGGGATAGCCATAGAAACCGTAGACAGCTTTCAAAGCTTCACAAGGCTGGATATCACCGATCACCCGCCACAGCCTGCGCGTCCTCCAACCTAAGCGAAAGCAAGCGTGAGACGCTATCACCACCCATAGAGACGCCGTAGATGGCCTGCGCGGAGGTCATAGTGACGCGGTTATGGGTGATGACGATGAACTGGGTGCGCTGGGCCAGACGGCGCAAGATCTCGCAGAAACGGTTGACGTTGGACTCGTCGAGCGCGGCGTCCACTTCGTCGAGCAGACAAAAGGGCGGCGGGTTGATTTCCAACAGGGAAAAGAGCAGGGCCGCTGAAACCATGGCCCGTTCGCCGCCTGAGAGCAGCGAGAGATCCTGGACCTTTTTGCCGGGTGGCTGCACGATGACTTCGACACCTGCGGGCATACCCTTCGCACTCTCACTACTTTTATGCCCGTTCCCATTTCCATTCCCGTTGCTATGATCTTCTTCGCCCTTCGCTGCGGTCAGTTCGAGACGTGCACTGCCGCCTTTGAAGAGCGTGACGAAGTTCTCGCGGAAACGTGCGTTGATGGCCTGGAAAGTGATCTCGAACTGACGCGCCATAGTGACATCAAGCTGCGTGATGATGGTGTGCAATTGGAGCGCGGCCTGATCCATGTCGCTGATCTGCGTGGTCAGGAACTCATAGCGTGTACGCGTCTCCTCGTACTGCTGGGGCGCATCGGGATCGCTACCACCAAGGGATTTGAGCTTGCTGCGCAGGGTATCGACGCGACGGCGCAATTTGCGCAGTTCCGCCTCTTCCTCAGCAGACAGAGCCTCACTATCTTCGATTTTGGCAGTGACAGCAGTACCAACGCTCTCTGTGTTCACCTCAGTTGTGTGAACCTCCGCCGTGGCGTAGCGGGCCAGTTCGTGTGGATCAGTAATGCCCATCTCTTCGTTGAGTTGCTCAAGCAGGCTCTCGACGGCATCGCGGGCCTTCTGGCTGTCCAACAAACACCTGCGATAGACTACCTCTAGGGCTGCAAGTTGTTGACGTAGTTGCTGGGTTTCCTGTTCAAGTGCACTGATCTGCGTATCCAACGTGCCTGCACCTTCTTCGGCTTGACGCAAAAGCGTGCTCTGGGTCTGGACGCGCTGCTGGGCCTCGGCAATCTCAGCCTGATGCTGCTCAACGGTCTGTTGCAGCGCGAGATAACGCTCCTCGGCCTCTTTGATACGTCCGGCGCGTTGATCGATCTGGGCGCGTAAATCCTG
>JBDTBU010000020.1:0-4782 GCA_039923935.1 Ktedonobacteraceae bacterium
ATTTGAGCCGACATAATAGAAGAGAACTGACCATCTTCCCACCATTTTCGATAAAGGATGTTGCATGCCCAGGCCTATTTACGTTATTGGACATAAAAACTCAGATATGGATTCAATTGCCTCAGCCTATGCGTATGCCCGTTTACTTCAACTTCAGGGCGAGAGCCAGGCCCAACCAGCACGCAATGGCGAACTCAAGCCAGAGGTGCGCTTTGTCCTGGACCGTTATACAGTCGAGGCACCCGAAGCTATTGATGATGTGTATCTCCAGGTACGCGATGTCATGCGGCGCGGCGTGATATGCGCCTACCTGGACCAGTCGCTCTTAGAGGCTGGACAGTTATTGCAGGCGCATAACCGACGTTCCATGCCAGTCATCGATGCAGAGAACAAAGTGCATGGTCTGATTACCTCTGAAGATTTCGCCAAGCTCTTCTTTGAAGATCTGCATCCCCAGGCAGTCAATCGCCTACCACTCAACAAGAATAATCTGATTAAAGCGCTTAAAGGACGTGTACTTGTCGAGGGGCGACGCACGCTGGGAGACCGTATTCTCGTGGGGGCCATGCAGGCCGAGACAATGGCTGATTATATCGAGCCGGGCTGTCTGGTCATTATTGGAGATCGCGAGGGCGCTCAGTTAACCGCTATCGAACATGGTGCTGCGGCCCTGGTCATTACTGGCGATTTATTGGTCTCCGAGCGCACCCTGGCGGCGGCACGTAAGCAGGGAGTCTTGATTATCAGCACAGGCTACCACACATTCACCGCCATGCGCCTGATAAACCTCAGCATCAATGTTGAGCATATCATGCGGCACGAGTTTGACTCCTGCCATCCAGAGGACCAAGTTAGCGAAATTGAGAGCATGTTGATGCGACGACGTTCGCTGCCAGTTGTGGACAATGACGGTCAGTTGGTCGGCTTTCTGTCGCGCACCGACCTTATCAAACCTCGACCCAAACGCGTGATCTTGGTGGACCACAATGAGCGCACGCAGGCGGTGGATGGTATCGAGGAGGCCGAGGTGCTGGGCATCATCGACCATCATCGTATCGCCGATGTGCACACCCAGCGGCCCATCATGTTCCGCGCCGATCCAGTCGGTTGCACTGGCACAATCATCGTTGGGCTGTATCACGAAGCCGGGATCGAGATTCCACGCGAGGTGGCTGGCCTGCTACTCGCAGGGCTACTCTACGACACGCTGATCCTGCGCTCGCCCACCTGCACGCCACGCGATGAGCGGGTAGCCGCCGAACTAGCACAGATTACTGGCGAGAATATCGAAGAGTATGGACAAGCTATCTTCACCATTGCCGCCTCTGAACTCGACGAGAGAAGCGCTGAAGAACTGCTCACCTCTGATTTTAAAGAATTCACGGTGCAGGACGCCCACTTCGCCATTGGCACAGTCGAGACCGCCAGTCCAGCCACGATTGAGAAACGCAGCGCAGAACTCCTACAAACTATGCGCCAACTCAACCATGAGCGAGGGTATCATGTCTTCCTGTTTATGATCGTCGATATCATCAATATGTGCTGTCACCTGCTGATTTCAGGAGGCGAACGCGCGGTGGCCGAGGCTTTTGGCAAACCTTTAGAGCCTGATGGACAGACCATTATCATCGAAGACCTAGTGTCGCGTAAAAAACAAGTTGTGCCACAACTCTCACGAATTCAGGCAGCTCTGACTCGGAAGGCGTAGGGAGTTATAGCAATTATCTCAGGTTGTACAACCAGTTTGCTCTATCCCACAGTGAATTGCTCAGCGAACTCTGCATATTGTACTTGTCTTTTAGCAAACACATATGCTACACTGATCTCGACAACAACGCCCCCAGCGAGGAAATTAGCCTTTTGGGGGTCATGCCGAACGAGTAATTGCTTCTCATGTATGCCGTACATTCCAGGTGGTGACCTGCCTTCGCAGCCCACAGAGTAGTGGCATGCCTGAATCATGCCTATCAAGGAGGGCATCTCTGACTGTGAACGAGAACTATTTTATATGGGTTCCCATCGGTGTGAGCCTGGTGGCAGTGATTTTCGCCATGTATCTTGCAAATTATGTTCTGAAAAAGGACACTGGTACGCCAGAAATGCAAAAAGTGGCAGATCACATATTTAAAGGCGCAAAAGCCTTTCTGTATCGTCAGTATCGAACTATTGCCATCCTCGCTCTCTTTGCCGCAATCGTCCTAGCCGTGCTACTGGGCCTGCTGGGTCAAGGAACCCCGGCAGCTAGAATCGACTTGGCCTGGCATACCGCAATAGCTTTTGTAGTTGGAGCATTTTGTTCCGGCGTCTCAGGCTTTATTGGTATGTTTATTGCGGTCAAATCCAATATTCGCACAGCTAGCGCTGCCACTCGCAGCCTGGGTGAGGCCATGACGGTTGCCCTACGCGGCGGCGCAGTCTCCGGCTTTCTGGTCGTTGCTCTCTCGCTGCTGGGTGTTTCGACGCTCTTCCTGCTCTATGGCGACCTGAACGGTACACTCGCGGTAGCGACAAATACGCCATCGTTGATTGTAGGCTTTGGCTTTGGTGCCAGCTTTGTGGCACTCTTCGCACAGTTGGGCGGAGGTATTTTCACCAAAGCCGCTGACGTGGGCGCTGATCTTGTCGGCAAAGTTGAAGCTGGCATTCCCGAAGATGACCCACGCAACCCTGCGGTTATCGCTGACTTGGTAGGCGACAATGTGGGCGACTGCGCCGGGCGTGGTGCGGACCTCTTTGAATCGACTGCGGTTGAGAATATTGGCGCGATGATTCTGGGTTCCTCATTAGCTCTGCATACCAACAACATTAGTTGGGTGCTTTTCCCTCTGGTTATGAATGCCTTTGGCCTGATTGCTTCAGCGATTGGCCTGCTCTCGATTACCCCCAAGGGCGTGGTTGAGCCAGGGCAGGCGGGCGGGCGCGACCTGAGCGCACTCGCGATGGGCAAACTAAACATTGGCTACTACATTACGTGTATCCTGTCCGCAATTGGCATTTTCGTGGGCAGCTATCTGCTCTTGAAGGGCAACAATGTCAGTGGGAGCATGGGTATCTCCGCCTGGGTCTGGTATGGATTGGCAGGTCTGGTCGGCATTGCGCTGAGCCTCGCTTTTGTGTATATCACGCAGTATTACACGGCTGGTCAGTGGCGTCCGGTGCGTGAAATCGCCGCAGCCTCGCTGACTGGTCCAGCCACGACGATCATTACAGGTATCGCTGTAGGTTTTGAATGTGTGGCTCTTCCAGTGCTGGCGATCAGCGCCGCGCTTGGCCTCTCCTACTTCCTAGGCAGCCAAGTCACCATTCCAGGGACGAACATCGCTGGCTTTAATGCTAGCGGCATCTTTGGCACAGCCGTGGCAACTATGGGAATGCTCATGAGTTGCGCATATACGTTGGCAATGGATACCTTTGGCCCCATCACCGATAATGCTGGCGGTATCGTCGAGATGAGCGGCCAAGCCGATAGCGTGCGCGACATCACCGACGCGCTGGATGGCGTGGGTAACACCACCAAAGCCCTGACCAAAGGCTATGGCATCGGGTCCGCCGCGCTGGCTGCATTCCTGCTCTTCAGCGCCTATTTGATTGTACTCCATAACCTCAGTTCGGGCAATCAAGACTCAGCCTTTGACATCAACCTCTCTAATCTCGGCGTCTTTGTGGCAGCTTTGATTGGATTGGCTCTGATCTTCTTCTTTAGCTCATTGGCTATTCGTGCAGTAGGCAAAGCCGCCACGGCCATGATCGAAGAGGTACGGCAACAGTTCCGCGACAATCCCCGCATCATGGCAGAAGACCCTGCTGATCGCGTCGATCCCGATTACGCACGTTGTGTTGACATCAGCACGCGTGGCGCATTGCGTGCGATGGTTTTGCCGGGTGTCATAGTTGTGCTGGTGCCGATCTTGATCGGCGTCATCCTAGGGCCACAGGCGGCGGCTGGTATGCTGATGGTTGGTACGATGGGCGGCATCGTAATGGCCCTCTTCCTAAACAACGGCGGCGGTGCCTGGGACAATGCCAAGAAGTATATCGAGGCTGGTTTCCTGCGCGTCAACGCCAAAGGTGAAGTCCTGGCCCCTAACGACGAGTCTGGGATCATTCTGGGCAAAAATAGTGAAGCACACAAGGCCAGTGTAGTAGGCGATACAGTCGGCGACCCTTTCAAGGATACCGCCGGTCCCTCACTGCACATTCTGATCAAGCTGCTCAGCACAATCACTCTGGTGCTTGCCCCGCTCTACGTGGCTCTGCACCCGTTCTTGGTTCGCTAATCTATCCCCGAACAAAAGCACTCAACCGTATGGTTGGGTGCTTTTGGTTTTTCACACCAATCCTAGCAACGTAAAAGAGCGCTACGTATCAACATTTGGATGCATCTGTATAATAAAGATAGACATATTTTTGCCATTGGAACAATAAGATCAGGCGGATAAGAACAAGTCGAGGGGTCTTCATGACGTATTCACAGAGAACATACAGAGCTACGCTGGCTCTTCTAAAATATCTGACAATGCTCGCGTTCTGTTGCTGGTTAACCGGTTGCGACATACCTGGAATCTCCGCGAGCACACGCGTGCAGTGTCAGAGTAACTGCACACTGAGTAGCGGCGTGCGTGGTGTGCACGTCATCGTCGAACCGGAGGCCGGGCCAACCCCGCTGGTTGATGCTATTCACAGCGCACAAAAATCAGTAGATGTCGAGATATACATCCTGAGCAACCACAATATTATTCGTGCCCTGGAAGAGGACGCCAATCGCGGAATCGAGGTACGCGT
>JBDTBU010000021.1:0-7271 GCA_039923935.1 Ktedonobacteraceae bacterium
GCTACGCCCTGTTGAATATCGAATATATTCTCATCTTTGCTGCCATCGGGCGAGCGCTCTTTCTTCTTTGAGTTGCCATGCAGGTTCAGCACGTAAATATCATCAAACGTCTGCATCAAGCTCTGGCGCATCCCGCGAAAGGTGGGATTGTCGAGATAGCCGTGGTTGGTGATAAAGGCCAGAACACCATAGCCGGTCTGCTCAATCCGCCATTGAGCGAAACGCAGGAATTTCACATAATCATCATTCAGCCATTTGGAGTTGCGTTCTCCCAAAGGCCGACCATCGACCTCAAAATAGTTGCTCGTTTTCTTGGTGCTTTTGGAATCGATACCACGCAACAAATCGCCAATCCACTTGCCTTTGTTAGCGGAATGGCCGGAATAGGGCGGATTGCCGATCACAACCATAACCGGACTATGGCGTTTGACCGCAGCGGCTGCGTTGGCTTCATCGGAGATAAAATGCGCGAACGGCAACGCCTCCATTTTCTCAAAACCTTCAGCGAGCGAGTTGGTCAGATAGACTCCCAAACGTTCGTCACTGTCGAATTTGTACTTCCACGGTGCACGTTGTTCCGGTGGCAAATCCAGACCAGCGAGTTGCATCCCTAGCCGCAGATGTGCCATAGCATAGGGAGCCATCAGCAATTCAAAACCGAACAGACGCGGCAGGAGCGCTTCACGCACGTAGGCTGACCACATGCCCGCACTGTTGGAGACGCGATAACCCTCACGGATATATTCGACGATGCTGGAGAGAAATGTACCTGTCCCGCAGGCAGGGTCAAGGATCAGCACACGCGGCACACGCTCTGTCTGCGGCTGCCCCTCTGCGTCAGTATAACGGTAATCCACCATCTCACCATCGGCCAGACCATCCTCGATGCCGAACTCTTCTTTCAGCAGATGATCGACTGAACGCACCATGTAAGCAATCACCGGACTAGGTGTGTAGTAGACGCCGCGCAACTCGCGCAATTTGGGATCATACTGGCTGAGAAATGTTTCGTAGAAATGGATCAGTGGGTCTTCCTGGCGCGTGCGTTTGCCAAATTTTGCCAGGACATCATCCATATGGGTCGCGTCCAGCACTTGAGCAAGTTCATCGACAAAACCAACAAAAGGCTCCTCGTCCAGATCACTGCTATTCATAATTTCAAAGAGCTTGCGTAAAAACGGATTGGTTTTGGGGATCTCGCGGCTAGCATCGTAGCGCGTAAAGGGATGGCTAGCGGTATGATTATAGCGAGCGGCGAACAGGCCGTACGCGATGGTCTGCGCGAACATATCGGCAAACTGTTCTGAGGTGATACCAGGCATCAATGTTTTCTCAAAGGCAAGCATCTGGCCGCGCATCGTTTTCGACGCTTCATGCTCTTTAAACGCCTGCACGATCACGTCGCGGATCATGTGCGTCGAGCGAGCCATCCGTTGCGCCAAATCCTCCGGCTTACTAATAGCGATAGCCTGATGTTCCAGAAAGCTCTTCAGCAGATCGCTAACCTTAGCCGCACCGACTGGATCAAATGCCAGTTTGCCACCAGGTTGTGTTGTAGCCAGCCGCGCACTCATCTGCTTTTCAGCCTGTTCGCCCTCGCCTTGCACATACCAGCGAAACTCCAAATAATCGGTCAATACGAGGTTACTCAACGCCCGGCGATAGCGCCCTAACTGCTCATCCTTCTCAATTTTATCCAGCGGCACATCAATATCTTTGGCCTCCACATAGCCCACGATCAGCCCATCACGCTCAATCACATAGTCAGGAGCGCCGCACTTTACCCGCTTCGGCTCGTTCGTAGCCGTAATGCCCGTTATCAGTTCTTCTAATAGATGCTGTAATGCTGGTCGATAGCTATGCTCGGTGGCCTGGCCCGCTTTGAGGAGCTTCTCAACTGCCTGAACATATTTTTGTAACGGTGCGTCGCTCATCTGATCCCCTCTATGGTTTTTGCACATAAAAAGCCACTAAAACGTTCGTATCATGCGTTGCCAGTCAGTACCGCTTGCTCGCGAAATTCCACAATGCGATCTGCTGTCTCGTGAAGCTCAAGCACGATCAACTCGTTCGTGCCCAACTTCAGTAACGAGCCGGGCACATACAGGGTGTGTTGAGGACCACGCTGCCAATAACGCCCCAAATTGAAACCGTTCACCCAACACACGCCCTTGGTCCAATTGGGCAGAGCCAGGAATGTATCATGCAACACGGAAACCTCGAAATGGCCTCGATAGAAGGCTGGCCCTGCCGTCTGTGGCTCAGTCCCGAAGACCAGTGCGTCAAGTTGCTCAAGTGGCAGAGGATAGACCGTCCAGTTGTAGAGATACTGCAAGCCGAGCAGCACGCCGCCGGTGATCCCTTTGCGGTCTAGTAAGTGTGGCCCGAAGTTGATACGTCCCATATTCTCTACCAGGATATCCAACGTGAGACCCTCGGCGGGAACAGCCAAGGGCAGCGAGGGGCTAGCCAAGCCGCGCTCAAGCGTGCCCAACAGTTTCCCGTCAGCGAACACTTGCGCCCGGTCATGCAGCCCGCGCAAGGTGAGCGGCACTTCTGCGCGTGGCCCGCTCACCGTCGTGCGGTACAGAATAAAGCCATAGTTCTGGTCGAAATACTCCATCGGTTCGGGCGTGGTCGCAAAGTGCGGCTGTGCGAGCTGCTCTACTGCCTCAAACAGCCCAACAGACTCGCGCAACTGCACTGCGCCGAGTGCCTGCTTGGGCGCGTTCTCTGGTATGGGTAGCGTTGGGAGCGTGGTGTATTTGCTCAGGA
Organism: Ktedonobacteraceae bacterium; assembly: GCA_039923935.1. Classification (GTDB taxonomy): domain Bacteria; phylum Chloroflexota; class Ktedonobacteria; order Ktedonobacterales; family Ktedonobacteraceae; genus Paraktedonobacter. Next base: position 2,776 of record JBDTBU010000021.1, read on the forward strand.
TTTCGCGGTACAGGTGATACTTGGGGGTCAGATCGCCCGCCTCGCTCAAGGGCGCATCGTAGTCATAGCTGGTCGTAGTGGGTTGATACTCGCCCTTGGACTCGTTCGCCCCGTTCATAAAGCCAAAATTGCTGCCGCCATGGAACATATAGAAGTTGACCGAAGCACCCACAGCCAGGATCTCGTCCAATATAGCAGCCACGTCCGCTGGTGCGCGTACATGATGAGCATCGCCCCAGTGATCGAACCAGCCGTTCCAGAACTCCATGCACACCAGTGGCCCCTCTGCTTGATATTCGCGCAGTTTGCCAAAAGCCTCAGTTGCACGTGAGCCGAAATTGACCGTTTTGAAGAGGTACGGCAGCATCCCACCTTGTAGCATCTCATCAGTGGGGCCATCCGAGGTAAACAAAAGCACATCGATACCACGCGCACGCATACTAGCTTCCAGGGAGCGCAGATAGGCGCTATCGTTGCCATAACCGCCATACTCGTTCTCCACCTGCATCGCGAGAATGGGACCACCGTGGCTGATCTGGAGCGGCGCGAGTTGGGTCAATAGCACGTCAAAGAAGCGGTCCACAGCCTCAAGATACGGCGCATAACAGCAGCGCAGACGCATACCAGGGTCTTTGAGCAACCACGCTGGCAACCCACCCAAATCCCATTCAGAGCAAATATAGGGTCCGGGACGCACAATGACCTGTAGCCCGTGGCTGGCAGCACATTGGATGTAGCGTACCAGGTCTAATTTGCCCGCAAAGGAAAACTCGCCGGGACGTGGCTCGTGCAGGTTCCAGGCCACATAGGTCTCGACAGTATTCAGTCCCATAGCTCGCAATTTAGCGAGCCGATCATCCCAACTCGCCTCTGGTACCCGAAAATAATGCATAGCGCCGGAAAGCAGGCGAAACGGCTGTCCGTTCAGTAAGAATTGCTGCTCTTTGATTGTAAATGTTCCCAACAGTGGATCTCCTCTCAGCAGGCGTGATTCTGAAATCGGGGTGATCTTGCTAGCAGTGAGCTAGCAGAGGAAGAGCGATACTCTAGGCATAAAGCAACTTCAAGCTTCAAAGATATGGGCGGAGGAGGTGGGATTTGAACCCACGAAGGCTTGCACCTTACACGATTTCCAGTCGTGCTCACTAGACCACTATGAGACTCCTCCGGGAGCGGAGAGAGTGGGATTCGAACCCACGAAGGCTTGCACCTTACCGCTTTTCGAGAGCGGCACATTCGACCACTCTGACATCTCTCCGCAGCGGAGTATAGCACATCTCTCTTTTCTGTGCAAGCCATTTTTCAACTATCTTTTTCTTTTTCTTCTTCTTCGTTGATGGCCCCGCATTCATAGAGCCAACGAGCGAACTGCATATGCGCATCCTCTTCCAAGCGCTGCTTCACTTCCGCGTTCTCATAGATGTGTTCGCGTAGTTGCACCAGTTGCACCGCCTCTTCCCACAAAAACCCTCGTTCCATCAGCGCATCAACTTGGCGTTGCTCCAGGAGTATGCGTTCTTGTATATCTCCTAGCTCAGTATATCTTCCTCGTTCGTTATAGTCCGAGGACTGTTTATTGCGCCTCATATGGCACTCCTCCCCGCTATATAAACTGACAGACGATTTTCGATCTACTCTCTTACATCGGCTTCTTTCAGAACTTCTAAAGCACTGCTTTTACACACAAACTGGGGACTTCTAGCAACCAAGTCTGTGACCAATGGCAATATTCCTCACGCACGCTTCTCGTTACACTTTCTTCATTAGGGAATATCAGGGAAACTCATGGGTAGGGCTACCTTTTTTGCATGGATGTACCCCCCATGCAGTCCAAGTAGAGATAGGAGGAGGAATATTTTATGAGTGTGTCAGCGGCTATCAGCGACGTTTGGACGCAGTTTGTCGCCACACGCGATCCCGTCCTGCGTGACGAACTCATTCGCGAATATGCCCCCCTGGTTCGCTTTGTTGTTGGACGCCTCGGCATTCCACCTTCTTGTTTGCTGGACGCCGAAGACTTGTTGAGTTGTGGTACAATTGGCTTGATTAATGCGATTGATCGGTATGACCCTGAACGTGGCAGTCGTTTTGAGTCGTTCGCGACTGTGCGTATCCGAGGCGCGGTAATCGACCATCTTCGTTCACTCAACTGGCTTCCACGCACGGCTATGGCCCGCGTACGCCAAATTGAATATGCTATTGCAAATCTGGAGCAACGTCTGGGACGCCCACCTAAAGAAGATGAAATTACCGCCGAAGCCCAGATCTCTCCCGCACGCTATCGTCAAATGTTGCAGGAAGCGGGTACAATAGTCTTATCACTAGATGCACCACTCGGTCCGCTTACGCAAGATGAGGGTGTTACCTCGCTGGGCGATCTCTTGGAAGACGAGCGCTCGCCAGGACCGGATGCACAAGTCGAAGCCCAGGAGCAAATCGTTCTGCTACGTGTCGCGCTTGACCAGTTGCCAGAACGCGAACGCTTGCTCCTAGCTCTCTACTATCGTGAGGAACTGACGATGAAAGAGATTAGTAAGATTATGAACGTCTCTGAATCGCGTGTCTGCCAGTTGCATATTCAAGCGATTTTGCGCTTGCGCAACGCTCTGCATATCCAGCAGAGCACACGGCAGGCCAGTCGCCCGCGCCATCAGCATGTGGCTAGTGGCTCTATCAAGCATTCATGATATACGGAATGCACACTCTTACTCTATAATAGATAGTGTAAGGGATAGAGCATAACTCGTTGGAATCTGAGGCTATCCTGTTGGGGGACTTGTCATCTTCTCCTTCTGTGTTGGCACACACCTGGACGCGTTTCTACTCCGCAAAAGCGGCAAGGAAGTGGCCCTCTAGAAGTGGTGGTTTATGACGATGATACTAAGCAGGGTGGTACTGAAGAAACCACGATGATCTGCTCTCTTATGTGAGATCAGTGTTTTTAGATTGTGAGAACGTAGTATGGAAGAGGCTATTGTAGATAGCACGCTCGATCTCAATCTGCCTCCCGCCGAATATTCTATTCAGTCGGGAGTCCAAGGAGATATGCGTACGGATACGGGGGATCAGGCTCAATTCCTGACAAGCGTTCAGAAAGGCTGTCAGGAGGCGGTTGGCCAATGGCCCCAGAACCGTGCTGAGAGGGTTGAGAGCTTGCGACAACGTGTTACCTCTGGCGTCTATCTGGTTGATAGCGCAGAGCTAGCGCAATGCATCTGGAACAACTCGACCCGTTTTTTAGAGACTCATTCTGGCAACAACGGAACGCGTCTTGCAGTTGCCGAGACGCGCTAGCCGTGTGTAGGAAGCGCCAAGTTATAGGTTTGTATTGTGTGGTGGATTATGTTTTCTATCCTGAGTTGAACGCTCGGTGGTAGTCGTGTAAAGTGTACGATTGTATCTACCCTTCGCGTTCTGCAAGTTCATCTGTAAAGGACGAGGTTCTCCGTTCACAAGCTGATTCAGTTGAAACGGTGACGATGTTGAGCCAATTATGGATGGGTGGCGCAGCGCAGGGATGCTTCAGTCTTAGGCTCTTCCAAAGAAAGAGGCCCGACATGTTAGTTTTGCGACGAAAAGTAGGTGAGAGTATTATCCTGGACGGTGTGATCAGCGTTTCCGTGCTGGCTGTAGAAGGCGAGCGCGTCAAAATCGGCATCACTGCGCCCCCCGATGTGACCATTGTCCGTGAGGAATTGCTGAAGTCTTCTTCAGCCCCAGAGCTTCCACCTTCTGCACAATCTGTCCAGAGCGAATCAGCACCTCGTCTCTGATCGAATACTCTTCTGGACAGGCGCTCTCGTTCAATACTACAGCGCCTGTCCAGAGAGGACTGTATCCCAACCTCCGAGTCCAAACTCAACAGGACGTATCTCCTGAGAGCGCGATCTCTGCGGCTAGACTTATGTACACACAAATCTAGCCATTGCAACCCCCCTTTGCTTCTCTTCACACGCGCTTTTTATATGCCCTCATCGCAAAGATGTAGGCCACAACCAGAATGCCGACGCACCATGCAAGAGCAACCCATATCTCTTGAGACACTGGCTGCCCAGACAGTAACGCACGGATGGTGTCCACTATCGCCGTCACTGGCTGGTTTTCGGCAAAGACCCTGACTACCAGCGGCATCGACTTGGTTGGCACAAACGCCGAACTGATAAAGGGCAGGAAGATAATCGGATACGAAAAGGCTGTTGCACCGTCTATCGATTTTGCGGTCAGTCCGGGAATCACCGCAACCCAGGTTAAAGCCAGCGTAAACAACGCGAGGATGCCAACGACGGCAAGCCATGACAGGATGCCCGCCGACGAACGAAAGCCCATAATCAACGCGGCGAGAATGATGACTACCAGCGAAATCGCGTTGGAGACCAGCGAGGTCAGGACGTGTCCCCACAGCATGGTGGAAGGTGCAATCGGCATGGAGCGAAATCGCTCAACTATCCCCCGTTGCACATCGATAAACAAGCGGTAAGCCGTATAGGATATCCCGC
>JBDTBU010000022.1:0-28387 GCA_039923935.1 Ktedonobacteraceae bacterium
GCTCGGACTAGGATTCAAGCAATTCAGCTTTAACCATATACAGCGTAGCTGCCTGGCAAAATTCTTTCACCAGACTTTTACAGGTCATGCTATTGTCCCCTTCAGGCTTTCCCATCCAGGTAAGACCTTGCTTTAGACACTCTAACCTCAGTGCCGCCTACCTCCGTAGGCATGGTATGTAAAGACACATGGGCGCACAGTTGAGCTTATGAGCCGGCAGCTCTAACCGCTGAGCTATGGGCCCTTGAACATGCGCATTATACCATACCTCTGGCAGATTGGGAAGAGGGAAAATGCGGCTATGGTGGCTGGCTCAAGACAGTACGTTGCCACGTTGCGTATCAAGTAGGAAAGCGCGTATACTCAAAGGGAATGCTTGAATTACTGTTGAGAACCTCTCAGGAAATGTCCTGACGAAAGGGAATGTGTTACTATGGCAACAGCGCAATCTCAGATGACGGCGGGCCAGCGGGTGCGTGCGGCCCTGGTTGGTGCACCAGTGGATCGGGTGCCGTTTATTTTTTGGCACCACTTTCAACCGGACGGGTCTGGCGAACGTCTGGCACAACTCACCAAAGCGTTCTTCCATGATACGTTTCAACTGGATATTGTCAAAATCATGCCGGACCTTCCCTACCCAGAGCCGGGACGCGGGATCACGGCCACTGAACTACGCACGCTCCCCAGATTGGGTTTGGAGACACCAATCTTCCAAGAGCAACTGACCTGTATTCGCAGTTTACGCGCCCAGTTGGGCCAGGATTATCCCCTGATCCTCACGATCTTCAGTCCTCTGACCTACGCCCTGCGCTGGGTTGGACGCAAAAAGGTCGTTGCAGCAGCACGCCAAGACCCACAAGCGTTCGAGCAAGGGCTGGCAATCATCGCTGAGAACCTGCGCGGACTGCTGGCAGCGGCTGTCGAGGCTGGGGCTAGTGGTATCTTCTTCTCCTGCATGGGTGCGACAAACCAGCACTTCACGCGGGAAGAGTATGCACGTCTGGGCCGTCCCTACGATCTACAAGCACTGGCGGGTGCAAGCAAGGGCTGGCTGAACGTCGTGCATGTGCACGCTGATCCTGAGCAGGTGGATGACGAAATCTATTTCGAGGATTTTGTTGATTACCCAGTGCAGGCAATAAGCTGGAGTGACCGCTTGACCGGTCCCAGCCTAAGTGAAGCACTGAGTTTGACCGATAAATGTTTGATGGGTGGCCTAGCCGAACGCGGTCCCTTAACCCACGGCAGCGAGATTGAAATTGAGAACGAGATCCTGGCCGCAGTCACGCAAACCAAGGGGCGCCGCCTGATCCTGGCTAATGGCTGCTCGATCCCCGACGACAATCCCGAACACTGGCTGTATGTTGCACGCAAGCTCGTCGGGCAGATGCACGAAAGCGTCTAAAGGCTGCTGCAAAAAACAATAGGGAAATTGCAACCATGAGCAGCGTTTATACGTCGTAATAGAGAAACTGTGACGCATCGCTCTCGCATAAGCGGGACGATTAGACGAAAAGGATGAGCATGTGGGCTTTGTGGTGCAAACATTGCAACATATACCTCCATTGTTGGTGTATGTGCTAGTAACCGCTTTTCTGCTGTTAGAGAGCAGCGGCGTGCCTTTACTCAATACAACCTTGTTACTCTGCACCGGAGCACTCGCCGCGCTTGGCCGCTTGAATCTTGGAGTGTTGATCGGCGTGGCGATTATTGGTAGCCTCCTGGGTGCCGCGTCCGCCTACAGTCTTGGCAGGCGCTATGGTGAACCGCTGCTGCTCCATTTAACTGGCTTCTTGCATATTGATGCGGAAAAAGTGCGCCTGGCCGAAGGCTGGTTTGCACGCGCTGGGGCACGTATGGTTTTTCTTTCACGTATGATACCCTATATTCGTCCATTTGCCTGTTTCCCCGCAGGTATCGCTGTGATGCCTTTTTCGCGTTTTTTGCTAGCTTCTCTGCTGGGGTCCACTATCTGGTGCACCACGGTTCTCATGGTTGGCTGGGAACTGGGACCGCGCTGGAAGGTGGCGATGCACTTGATGAGGTTCTATACACTGCCCACGCTTGGGGTTGTGTTCGCACTCTTGGTGGTCTCTCTACTTTGCAAACACTCACTGACACGTTATGTCAAGCAACGTCTGGAACTACAAAACGAGGAGATCTAAGAAGCCGCCGGATACCCTTTAGAGGTTCGCGGCGGCTTTCTCCTCATGCTTACACATATGTGGGCATGTTAGGACTCGTGGTTGAGGACGTGAGAGGTGGATTGTGCCATACCAAACCACTCTTCGCGTGTTGTGTGGTGCGGCAGGCTCTGATTGTGGAGAATTTCTGCTCGCAGTTCGTGCAGCGTGCCCCAGCCTTCGGCCTCGACATCGTATTTATGAATGGTTTCTTCGTTGCGCTGGTTCACCCAAACAAAAGTGTCATCAGGCAAATCGGGATAGTGCTCAACCATAGCACGCAAAATTTCGCGTGCGACATCCTCGACGAAGCGTGGGTTAGCATGGGCTTTGTTGACAATGTAAAGCTCATCAGGACGCTTGAGCAGGCCGTAGTTCTCCGAACTCATGGCACCTTCCGCGATATCCACCAACCCACTAGCATCCAGATCAACGCTCGTGCCGACCATCAGCGTCGCACGCCCACGCTGATTATGCGTGGCGAGAGGCGTGACCTCCAACATTTTCTGGATCATCTTTTCGTCGAAGCCCTCTTCTTTCAGACGCACCTGCGCAAACGAATGCACCATATCCTGGGCGCACGGGCAGGCAACCATGCCCTCAACCTCGACTCCAACCATACGCCGCGAATACTCGCGTGTGGCAACGGCCTGGGCCAACAAACCATAAACCTCTTGTGTACGGCGACCAGAAACCGGGGTCCAGCGCTGCAAGGGGTAGGTGGTGTGAATATGGACCTCGGAGCGCAGCACTTTCTGATTCTTGACGATGGCTTGCGCAATATGTTCGGCCAGAATTTCGATACGGGGCCAAACTTGCATACCGATCTCTTCCAACACTTCTTCCAGAGCATCACTGAAACGCGACATATGCACACCTGCTTGGGTCGCGTCCAGATTGGCATAGAGATCAAAGGTAGCATTAAACCACTGCTGGTGCCCCTCGTCGCCAATCAGGATAGCTTTGGCGACGGACACAACGCCTGCACGTCCCAACCGCACATGTACCGTGGGCTGGCCACTCTGAATATCGCGATCAAGCGAGATTTTCAGATTGGGAGCAAACTGAGTCACGCCCTCTTGTGAGATCTCTGTCAACAATGCCAGGGCCGTTTTTCCACTGTGCGGGTCGAGCACGTCAGGCGCGATCTCGGCCAGAGGAGCCAGCACAAAGGCGCGTTCACGCATACGTGGGTGCGGAATGGTCAGGTTGTCCTGTTCAATGCTCAGGTCATCGTAAAAGAGAATATCGATATCTATCGGGCGCGGCCCATTGCGAAACGAAGGTTTGCGGCCAATCGCGGCCTCAATCTCTTTGACATATTTCAACAAGTGAAGTGCATCAAGCCAGGTTTTTCCTCGGCAGACAATATTGAGAAAACGCGGCTGCTCAGCGTACCCAACTGGCTCAGTCTCATAAACAGAAGAGACTACATCGATATCCAACACCTCGCGCAGGCGTTGCAGGGCCGCAGACAAATTGCCACGGCGATCTCCGAGGTTGGCTCCCAGAGCCAGATACACCACATGGGTAGCCAGGGGAATATGCCCATTTTTAGGGAACAATGGTGAAAGGGGGGCATCAATACTCATCTATAATAGATCCTCTCGTAGTCAGAGATTCGTAATATCCATAGTATGAAAACAGATTGTTCTGACTTTTTCTTCCCAAACATACCATTTTCGCTGGGATGGGCGACGAGAGCAGCTATTTCTGAAACACATACATATTCTTAAAGATAGCTTCGCTCCCATCGGCGCTATCACCTCCCACCAGAAAGCCTATCATGCCCGATGTATAGGTGGTGTTGCTATAGCTGGTAATAATCAGTTGCTTATTGATATAGAAGCGAAAGGTGGATTTGGCAGCAACGACTAGAAACGTATTGGTGGTGTTAGAACTCGTCGAGATAGCATTGGAGTGGGTCCAGTCGATCAGAGTAATCCAGGTAGTAGGGTTATTCCCGTTCGCCAACACAAAGCGATACTCTCCCCGATTGTTGATTTCCAGGGTATAAAATTGTTGCGTCGTGGGGCTTAGACGGAAGACCAGCCCATACACATCCCCGTGGATGAGTTGGGCTTGAGCACTGATTATGGCGTTGCTATATGCTTGTTGATTGGAATAGCACCAAGCATACTCGTGTGCAGCCGAACTGTGGACATGATAGCCCTGAGGACTAAAGAAACATTGTGAACCGTCATCAATCCAGCCTCCGCTTGGGTTGGTTAGCGTATTGGTGTAGAGAACCTTGCCCGCTCCAATCGAGCTAGTGAGGCCCGCAGTGGCCTCCACACGCGACTGTGCCGCCAGCAATGTCTGCTCAACTGCTGCTGCACGTTGCGCGGGCGAAGCATCAGAACCATACAAACCAAACAGGTGTGTATGCTGGGCCTGCCAAGTGAGCATACCTAGCGGTAATACCAGCACAAGCATCACCAGACAGAGAAGCGAGGCTACCGTGCGTTTATTCAAGTTGCGCAACCGGCGTGGGAATCCTATCTCTAGCGGCAACGAGGTTGTATCAGGAATAGAGACCAGAACACCGGGTTTTTCTGTCAACGGAAAACGCAATGGCATGATGGGCGGGCGCAGTTCCAGTTGAATCTCTCGCCCCTTTTCTTCTCTGGCAACCATCTGAGTAGTTGTCATGCTAGCATTATGCTCTTCCTTGTCGCTACGTTCTGTGCTGCCCTCGCTCTCATTCGCCAGACGTTCGCTCCCAGCTAGCATTTGCCTATGGGACGTTTCTTGCTGGAGTGCTTTCCAAAAGGCAGCAGAGAGGTCTTTGGCCGCTTGATAGCGTTCGTCAGCGTCTTTAGCCATAGCGGTCAGGATCACATCCTCGATACTTTGGGGAATGGTGCTATTCAGCGTACGCGGCGCAGCGGGTATGGATTGGATATGCTTCAGCGAAACGGCCACCGGCGATGCGGCGCTAAAGGGTAGCTGGCCGGTGAGCATCTGATAAAGGATAATACCCAACGAATAGATATCACTGCGATAATCGCTCATGCCATTGGACTGTTCGGGAGCCATGTATTCGGGCGTGCCAACCATCGCACCAACGCTGGTCAGGGCTTCGGCTCCCTCCATAGCTTTGGCCAAACCGAAATCGACCAAATACGCGTACCCATCTTGGCGCAGTAGGATATTCGATGGTTTGACATCGCGATGCACGACCCCTTGATCATGAGCATGTTGCAGGGCGGAGGCGATCTGACTGAGAAAACTAGCAGCCTCTTCTAATGTGAGTGGCTTATGCCGAAAGAGATAATCACGTAATGTGCAACCATCGACATAGGGCATCACCAGATAATACCAGGGACTCTGTTCGCCAAAATCGTAAAGGGGCAGGATATGATTATGGGAAAGGGCACCGACTGCTAGGGCTTCGCGCTCAAAACGGCGCACAAATGGTTCGTCGCGCCCGTAGAGTACTTTGACAGCTACTTGACGACGGACCCGGCGGTCATAAGCCAAATAGACCTCTGCCATACCACCTTGCGCAATGCGGCGTCGTAGTTCATATCGTCCCAGGCTTAGCCCTTCAATGCCCTTCATCGACCCTCCAGCATTCTCTACTATAGTATACGCTTACATGTCCTCGTTGGCTTTTCTACAGCAAAGAGGACACGAAAAGTTGCGTCCCTCTATCTGTGCCCACGCTATTCTACCATTAATTATAGCTATCGCACAATCGGATGAGCCAGCATAGCGTTCTCTTCGGGCCTCAGACCGTTGCTATGCCTCTCACATAGGCTCTGTTTATTGAGACGCTGCCAAGAAATATGGCCTTTTCTTCAGAGAGAGCGAGAGAAAATGGGTGAGCATATCCTCCAATTGTGGAAAAATCTGACAGATTTGTCAGAAAAGAGGCCCGATTTTCTTAACCTCAAAATAGTACTTTTCTGTGATTACTAGACCTATCCATGCACATACAGCGAATACGTTAGAGTATTATCCTGAGTGACTCAAAAAACTTCAATGTGTTTGAGCGTGTAACACCCGTGTACAAATGCGAAGCATTGCTCACGGAATCTATTTGTAAATGAGGTAATTGCAATGACACAGAGTCCCTGGAAAGACCCATTTCAAGCTACCATGACAAAAAGAAAAAATCGACATACAACGAAACGTCGTCGTCGCATACTCACACTGCTGAGTATTGGCTTGGTCGGCGCTGTGCTGGTGGCAACTCTCTCTCTGGTCCTGCTGAACCGCACAAGCACATATGCGCGTGACGCTGCCTCACACGAGGGGCGTATCAGTACCATCAATGAGCTAAACAGGATTGCGGTGGTTGGAAGTACAGCGTTTATCGTCGATGAGCATGGCAGTACACTGGCGGTTGACTCCAATCCCTATGGTGTGGCACTGGCTCCGGCTGCCAGTACAACTGGTGCTCACGGCTCGCTGCGAGGCGGCGATATTGTTGTCACCAACATCGGCGCAGATGATGGCGGCACAACGCTTGTCCGTTTCCCTAACAAAATGGGGCCGGGACGACTCTTCAATGCCACGCCTAACGCAGGCACAAAGGGGCCAGCAGATCAGGCATTTAACACGCTGAGCGGCACAGATTGGGTCGCGAACGTGGGCACCAACGATATACAGATCTTCAAGTCTGATGGCACTGTGCTGACAACGGTCAAAAGCCCATTGTTTAATAAGCCCTGGGGGCAGGCTTTTAACGGGGGCTTGCACAATAAACAGGATGGATCGATCTCGTCCTTTTTCACAAGCAACGTTGCAGATGCGACAATTGACCGCATTGATATCATTCCAGGTCAGAACAAAACGACAACTCTTCGCGTTGTCCAGATTGGTCAGTTGAGCAGTGCCGGGAAAGAGACCAAGATTGGTATGGTGTGGGTGCCGTCCCTTCAAGTGAACGGCAAACACTTCTCCGATGTGTTGCTGGCGCTTGATCCTGCAAAAAACCGTATCGCAGCTTTCCCCAACAGCACCACGCTCAACACAACAAATACGCGCTCAACCAACGCAGGCATAACCGCCTTTCAGGGAAAGCCGCTAAACATGCCCGGTGGTTTGAGCATCAATCCGCTCAATGGGGATGTGCTGGTGGTCAATTTGAGCGACAATAATCTCGTGGAGATAAATCTTGCCCACGCCCGAACGGTTGGTATACGCCAGATCGATAATGTGCCAGTGGACCTACAATCGGGCAATGGCTCGGCCCTCTTTGGGGTGGTGGCAACCACCGATCAACGGGGGAATCTCGTCGTCTACTTTACCGATGACAATACCAACACGTTAGACGTGCTGAGTAGTTAGCAACCCCCAAGCCCTCCACCAAGCCAGAGGCAAGCTTGCCTCCGGCTCTGGGACGGGGTGCAGCCCTGCCCAGTGTATTTAGCGAGCGGTCCAGTAGCGTTCCAGATGCACTGTTTCGACGGGGCGGATCGTCTGGGCATAGCGTGCAATGCTGGTGAGCATGGTCGCCTCATCCCCAAAATTCATGGCCGTCTGTGAAGCGTATTTCGCGGAAGCTTGCTGGCGTAAGTGGAGCATTTCGGACATCTCAACTAGACCAGGCTCCAACGTGTTACCGAATTCCTCAAGGCGCTCAGTCAACGCACCCGGCTGGCGTACGACGTAGGGGAAGTCCTCATAGAGATTCACCTTCGCACCCAATTGGGTCAAGCGATCTGCGGCGCTGCACACGATCTGGTGATCGACATGGCGTCCCACACCCAGAGGCGCGTACCAAACCGTGTCAGGCAGACGTTTGCGGAGCGCGATCAGCGTCTCCGCAAACTCTTCGTCAATCCAACGATCACCGGGGTTGACCTCGCCACCCATCAACTGGCTATCGTTCGTGTAGTAGGCAGGCGTGCCACGATACGATGCTTCTGAATAATCGAGCCAGAGATAATCGACTCCGAGAAGTTCCATAGCTGCGGCATCTTCCCGCCGCCTAGTCGAGACTGCGGTGGTAACATTTTGACTGAAGCCCATTTTCCGATGAATATCCATAGCAAAGGGGCTTAACGTCGTATCCTGGGGTACACCACCAAAAATAGTGATGACCAACGGACGCAAGCCAACGCTGACCTGAACGCCCAGTGTGCCTCCACAGGAGTAGGCGACATCATCGAAGTGCGGCGACAGAAAAATATGCCGGTGGGTTGTAGTAATATCATTCACACTCGTAAGTTGCAACGTGAGATTCCTCCATGAAGATATTTTGTGTCTGTGAAAAGAACTGCTATCTATAGCGTAGCACTCGCAGGGAAGAGGTGTCCATTATGACTATGGAAGCTTCACACCGTCCTCGGCCCATACAACCAGTCCGTCGCGTTGTAAGCCCGCAAGCATTTTCTCCAGCCAAGGCAGATCCTCAGCCCGGAAATCGGTTTTGAGGACAGACCCCAGTTCACTCAACATCAGATACTCGCCAGTGGGCAGGGTGCTCAGATGCGCGACGACACGCCCACGGAAATAGCGGTTTGTGCTGGTAAACGGCTGGACTGCATAGGTCGCTTTCTTTTCAGCTACTTTGCGCAATTGGCGCAGGACATCACCTGACGGGAAAAGGCTGTGCTGGCTCATTTCCTGATAGGCGGTGCAGCTTTCCTGTAACGGGCAACGTGCGCATTGCGGGTTGGCGCTGGTACAGATGGTTGCGCCCATATCCATCAGTGCTTGGTGCCAGTTGTAGGCATCTCCGACGGGTAAAACGTGCTCAGCAAAAGCAAACATAGCCACGGTGCTCAACTTCGGTTCAGGATGCTCCAGGCCCAGGAAAACGCGGTGCAGGACGCGATAAATATTCGTATCCACCGTAGCAACCTGTTTCTGGTACGCAAAGCAGGCGATGGCCCCGGCAGTGTAAGGTCCGATACCCTTGAGCTTCAACAACTCCTCAATCGTGTCCGGCAATTTGCCCGCGTAATCGGCAAGCACCTGGCGAGCAATGGCTTGCAGGCTGATCGCACGCCGATTATAACCCAGAGGTACCCAGGCTGAGATAACGTCCGCAGTTGGTGCGGCTGCGAGATCGGCCAGTGTGGGAAAAGCAGCCAAGAACTGCTGATATTTGGGCAATACTCTATCCACCTGCGTCTGTTGAAGCATCACTTCTGAAACAAGTATCGCATACGGATCAGATGTTGCACGCCAGGGAAGGTCGCGCCCGGCGTAGGCATACCATGCCAGGAGATCATGCTGTACGCGTTCGACAAAGGCAGGTGCGGGCGCGACATACATAGTGACAGAAAGCGAGCGTTTAGCCATGCGCAAAAAGCCAATCCTATGATCTAGCCGTCTATGGCCTATTCCCTTGGTTCGTTGACGAACCCGGCTGCTGCGTCTCGCCACGCTGGCGTACGCCCAGTGTTAGCAGGGTCGCTCCACCTTCTTGCCAGCAAAGAGCATCTGGCGCTGGCAAATTTTCGCAGAGAAGCCATTCGTTGGCATCCTTAAGAACATGCCCTTTGACGCACTTCGCGTACATAATGTTCTCATTCAGTTCTGGATCACCGGGGGCAATTCCAGGTTTAGCGATCTTTGGGACAAAATATTTACACCACGGCACGGTTCTATACCTTCCTTATGTTCCTGTTCGATGTGTTGCCTGGCCCTGTTTGGAGAGTCGGTGGCGTTTTCTACCGCTCAGTATGTCAGACTAGGACTAACCCGGCTATTATAGCGCATTTTGTTCGCTTTTGCCAGTAGCCAAACACTCAATTGCTCGTGTCAGACGACAATGAGTAGGGTGACTATTCATGTGGCATTTTTCAGAGCGAACGGGTAAAGGCGATCTGTAGCCCTGCCCGTTGCATGTGTGTTTGGCTTTTTGAACCGAGCGAGCCAGTATCGCCAGTGACAAATTCGCAGTCTCCCAGATCGAAAATGGGTAACACCAGTTGCGAAGAGCCATAGGCACGCGTTTGATAACCGAAACGCGGATAATACATACGCAAATCTTCGGGCAAATAGCCCAACATGCAACTTGCCAGAACAGCTAATAGCATGTAGAATACTAGCACTATGTAGAGTATAGGTATGCTAGCAGCAGGAAAATTCTCCTATTTCGTTTGAGATCAGAATAAATTGCTTATTCGTAAAAAAGCTGTCCGAGATGTACGAGAAGAAAGGGATGTCTATGTCCACACCACAAAAACGCGCCTCTGCCTGTCTCTTCGGTCTGGCCTTTGGTGATGCTTTGGGAGCCGCCACAGAGTTTTTGAGCGTTGAGAGTATTTTGGCGAAGTTTCCACCGGATGGTCCACGCGATCTTACGGGTAATCCCGCTCGTGTGACTGATGATACCCAGATGGCGCTTGCGGTTGGTGAGGCGCTACTCGCCGTCAAACAGCCCTACACACCCTCCAAGCTCGAACAAGCGTTGCGCCAGACGTTCGTGGCTTGGAGCATTAGCCCGGAGAATAATCGTGCTCCTGGTATGACCTGCTTGCGGGCCTGCGAACGTCTAGCGGCCAAAGACTTGCCCTGGTACAAGGCTACGGTGCAAGACTCGAAGGGCTGCGGGGCCAATATGCGTGTTGCTCCTGTGGGGTTGTTGACGCTCGGCACTGGTCCCCAGGTTGAGAGGCAGCGTGCAGCTATCGCACAGTTCCAGGCCGCGCTGACGCATGGACACCCAACAGGTCTGGCTGCGGCTGACATCACTACTGCCGCCATTGCTGATCTGGTTGCAGGCGGCGATCCCGCTGGTCTGCCCCAACGCTTGCGCACGTACGCTCTGAGTCAGCGCACCGTCTATCACGAGGACTGGCTCGGCCCGCTCTGGCAGCGTGTAGGTGTTGACTCACCCCAAGAGTTTATCGCACGCGGTTGGGATGAGTGCTTGGGCGTGCTTGATCGCCTGGATGCCGCTCTGAGCAACCCTGACCTGGCCAGCGATCCCTGCCGCTTGACTGGCGCTGGCTGGATCGCTGAAGAAGCTTTCGCTACTGGACTGCTCTGCTTCCTGATATATCCTGATGATCCGGTAGCCGCTCTGCATCGAGCTGCCGTGACCTCCGGTGATTCCGATTCTATCGCCTGCCTAGCTGGAGCCTTCGCTGGTGCACATCTGGGGCTGGGGGCTTGGCCTGCTGAGTGGGTTGAGCGCATCGAGTATCGCGAACAGTTGACGCGTCTGGGCCAAGCGTGGGATATTGACTAAATTGGCTAGAACTAGGTCTTCAAATCTTTCTGAAGATCTGGCTCTGTTTCTTAATGAGGAGATTGCTTCTTAATCAGGTTCGTTAGAACGGTAACACTGTCACTGTCAATAGTCTCTTCGGGAATATCAAGAGAGTAGTCTTGTTGCAAAGCCAGCATTCCAACCGTTGGAACACTGGCTTTGTGTGAACTCTACACTATGTGCGTGGAGAGAAATCTATGGGCGTGATTGGCTGCAAATTGGCCTCGATCTCGCGACGACGCGATTCCAAAAATGGCGGTAGTGCCAGACTTTCGCCGAGGGTAGCCACGTCCTCGTCAGTCGCAAAGCCTGGACCGTCAGTCGCGATCTCGCAGAGTATCCCACCAGGTTCGCGGAAATAGATCGAGTGGAAATAGAAGCGGTCAATCACGGGCGTGACATTGCTGCCGACGTCGGCCAGGCGTGCTCGCCACTGCTGATGCTCCTCGTCATTGGGCGTGCGGAACGCGACGTGATGCACGCCACCAATGGCAGCGTGTCCAAAGGGTAGGTCGGGTCGCACTTCCAGATGCACTTCCGCACCCGGCCCGCCAGGACCGACCTCAAAGGTGAGCACCTCGTGCCCTTGCTCCAACTGATAGCTTCCAGCGCGACGAAAATTCAGCACTTCGGTTAAGAGCCGCTCGGTGCGTTCGAGTTGTTTGATGGTAAAGCGTACGCCATACAGACCACGCAGAGCCATCTCAGGCGGTACAGGACTCTTTTGCCAGGGCACACCTGCCAGTTTGCCTTCATCATCCAGCAACTCCAGTCGTTGCCCCTCTGGATCACGCAAGGCCAGCACTGCCCGCGTGCCACGCATCGCAATGCCATCATGCTCAATGCCAAACGCATCCAGGCGTTGCACCCATTGCTCAAGCGCCGCACGCCCGCGTACACCGAGCATAATGGCTGAGATCAGACCTGTGCCTGGCCGCGAGGAACCAGCGTGCGGCCAATCAAAGAACGTCAATTCCGTGCCCGCGTGCCCAACCTCATCGCCATAAAACAGGTGATAGGCCGAGACATCGTCCTGATTGACCGTCTTCTTGACCATGCGCATACCCAACACCTGGGTATAGAACGCCACATTTTGTGAGGCATTGCCGGTGATGGCCGTTAAATGATGTAATCCGCCAAGTTGCATACTAATGCTCCCCTTTCTGAGACG
Organism: Ktedonobacteraceae bacterium; assembly: GCA_039923935.1. GTDB lineage: Bacteria > Chloroflexota > Ktedonobacteria > Ktedonobacterales > Ktedonobacteraceae > Paraktedonobacter. The sequence goes on from JBDTBU010000022.1 coordinate 12,533, forward strand.
TGATATTCCTATTTTGTTAGCTTCCATTTTACCACCTGCTACACGAGTTAGGTTTAGTAGCGCACCGAAATTCTTTGGTGTGGCCCGTCAATCCTGATTTGTCCGCCATTGGGCAGGATACACTGACAAACCCCTTCTGCTGATTGGTTTTGTGTTGTTGTACGCTCTTGAGCATATGCCAGTGACGTTCTAAAAAATGCATTTGTAGTATATCGCATTTCTGAGAACGTCACCAGCGACTCATTTTTTGTAAATGGAAAAGGCTGTTCTTACAAGACTCACCAGCTATACTGCCAGTGCAACCTGCTTTTTCGTGACACTCACAACAACACCGTTGAGTGCGGCATTACCCGATAAAGGATCAATAGCAGTCTCGTCGGTTAGGAGATTAGTATTGACGCCTGCGTGTTCTGCAGCAATGTGCATATGTGTGCCAGAGAGGTTATGACCCCAACCATGCGGGATACTGACTACACCGGGCATAATGGCGTCAGTCACTTCTACAGGTATCTCCACAGCACCAACGCGTGAAGCTACATGCGCAATTTCTCCGTTACATAACGCAAGCCGTGCAGCATCGCTTGAATGGATGTGCAGGGTACAACGCTCTTTGCCCTTCGTCAGAACGTTCAGGTTGTGCATCCAGGAGTTGTTCGAGCGCAGATCGCGCCGACCTATCAAGAGCATTTCTCCGCTGGTTCGTGCGAGCGATGCCTGCAAACGCTCGACATCAGCGACTAACATGGGCGGTGCCAGTTCGATTTTCCCTGACGGGGTACGCAACACTTCTGGAATACGCGGGGCTAACGCTCCCAGGTCAATCCCATGTGGATGTGCTTCTAACTTCGCCAGACTCAGACCTTCCTCCTGTGTACCTTGCTCCGCAAAACCATCTCCATAGGGGCCGCTGCGTAGCATGAAGTCCAGGATGCGCTCTGGTCCACGGCGTGGTGCCAGGGCGGCGAGCAGCTCATCCGCGTCCCGTCCGGCGATAGACGAGCCTGGCGTCGCGATGTCACGCTGAATGAGTTGGGTGATACTCATATCATCGAGCATGGCAGGATCAGCCTGCGGCCCCAGTCCCGCCAGGATACCAGCCAGACGCAGCAGGATTTCCCATTCGCTGAGTTCGCCTGGTTCTTGTTCAAGCACAGGCGGCGAATAATGGGCTACGTTATGGACAATCAATTGATACAGCGAGAGGTCATAGTGCGGACGAGTCAGCACGGATGGCGACGGGAGAATCACGTTGGCGTGACGCGTGGTTTCGTTGAGATAGATATCCACGCTGACCATAAACTCCAACTGCTCAAGCGCTTTGTGCAAACGCTGACTATTGGGCGTACTGAGCACAGGATTTCCGGCCACCGTAATCATGGCTTTGACCTGTCCCTCGCCGGGCGTGTCGATTTCTTCGGCCAGACAAACAACTGGTAACTCGCCGAGAAACTCAGGTAAACCACGTACGCGACTGTGCCAACGTCCAAAGTGGATACCACGCCCTTTACCGGGCAGGCCATTAGCGTTACGCGCTCCAGCAGCACCTTTGGGGAACATGGCCCCACCAACGCGGTCAAGATTGCCTGTCAGCACGTTTAGCACATCCACCAGCCAACTCACGAGCGTCCCAAATTCTTGCGTGCATGTGCCCATCCGGCCATACACAACAGCCTGGGGAGCACCTGCTAGCTCACGAGCAATGCCACGAATGGTCTCCGGGGCTATGCCACAGGCGTCTGCTACAACTTCTGGAGCAAACGCCTGAGCAAGCTCGCGGACCTGCTCCAGACCGGTGATATGTTCGGCAAGTGACCCTGGCGCGACCAGTCCTTCTGCAAAGAGCGTATGGACCAGGGCAAAGAGCAGGTGAGCATCGTGACCAGGACGAATGAAATGATGTGCATCGGCTTCCTGAGCGGTTCGCGTGTAGTATGGGTCAATGACGACCACTTTGCCACCACGCTGGCGTAAACGGCGCAAACGACCTCGCATATCGGGAACCGTCATTAAGCTGCCATTGGATACCAGCGGATTCGCGCCGAGTAGCAACAAATAATTCGTGTGGTCAATATCAGGTACGGCAATACTCAGCCCTGTGCCAAACATCAAACCAGATGAGATTTGCTTCGGCATCTGATCTACTGTCGAGGCCGAGTAGGTGTTCTGTGTTCGTGCTGCATGTAGCAATCCAGGTAGATAGATCTGATTTGCCATATTATGGACATTTGGATTGCCGATGTACATCGCGAGTGCATTGCGTCCATGCTGTTCGAGAATTGGAGAGAGGGCGCGTGCAATTTCAGCGAATGCCTCGTCCCAACTGACTGTCTGCCACTGCTCTCCCTTGCGAATCATGGGTGCACGGATACGGTCCGGGTCGGCGTGCAGTTCTTTGAGACTGTATGCTTTCGGGCAGATATAGCCCTGGCTCAGAACATCCTGTTCATCACCCCTAATAGAAATCACCTCGCTCTCGCATGTGACAATTTCTAAGCCGCATGTTGCTTCACACAGTGGACATGTTCTGTAACTCATCCTTGTAGCAGTCATTGCTCTTTCCTTTCGCTGCCCTTGTGCCAATAGTACTTTTGTTGAAAGTTGAAACATGCTATACCCACAAAAAGCATACGGTATTTGGCTGAGAAAAACAATATCCCGTATCCGCGTGTTTTTGCCAGAATGTTTTTAACTGAAAAGCAAGGAAAGGCTGTGTGCTGTTTATACTCTTTTATACTCTCAAATTCATGCTAGGGTTCTTGACCTCCTACCAATCTGTGACGAGAATGTGCCAAAAATCTCTTTTAGCTTATGAGGAAGTCTTAAGATCAACTTCACTCACCACCTGGATCATGTCCTCTTTTGCGGTATGATGCACTGCAACCATCTCACTCACCTCCCAACGTGAGGCATCGCCATCACGCCAGAAATGCAGCGAGATGAAGCACGGACCCACCGTCACATGTTTTAGCTCGATTTCAGGCAACCACTCAGGTAAGGTGGGATTGACGTAGAGGCGTTTGTTGGGAGCATCGGCACGCAGCCCAAGCATTGTGCGCAGCATGTGAAAGATACTTCCTGTGGCCCATGCCTGGGGAATGTTAGCGCCACCAGGATACAGGACAGGAAAATCGACCTCGCCTCGGCGCTGTATTCCTGCAAAGACTTCTGGTGGGCGATACGAATCAAAGCGGTCTATTGCATCAAAAATTCCACGAATGACCTGATTTGCTTCATTCGCCAAACCATAGTTCTTAAAGCCAGCAGCAATGATCCCGTTATCCTGCGGCCAGACAGAGCCAAGTTGGTACTTGTATGGATTGTAGGATGGATTCTTGCTTGAAAGGGTACGAATACCCCAGCCGCTCCACATATCCTCTTGCAGCAGTCGTTTGGCGGTGCGTTCCGCTTTCTCCTGGTCAGCGATACCACTCCACAGGCATTGACCAGCGTTTGAGGCAATCGCGGTAATCTGCTTCTTCTCCGGGTCCAGGCCAAAGGCGAAGCAGCCCTCGTCCTCCATCCAAAACGCCTTGTTGAAGTTGCGCTTCAAGACTTTCGCCTGCTCCAACAAGGCTTGCGCCCGCTCCTCGTCACCCAACGCCTGAAACACTTCAGCCATGCGCGTTTTCGCATCGTAGACATAGCCCTGGAGTTCACAGAGTCCCTTGGGCTGCTTCACCTGGCTCCCATCGGCGTACACGACAGCCTGACCTGCATCTTTCCAGCCCATATTTTCATAGCCGGGTGTGGAGAACGTTTTATACTCCTGGAAGCCATCGCCATCCAAGTCACCGTAGCGATCAATCCACTCCAGACAATTTTCGGCAACCTGGCGGTACTCTTTGAGCAGGTCGAGATCACCGGTCCAGCGGTAGGTCTCGGAGAGCACGATCAAGTACAAAATAGTCGCGTCGGCTGTCCCGTAGTATGGAGTAAACGGCACTTTGTGGAAATGGGCCAGTTCGCTAAAACGGATCTCGTGCATGATCTTGCCCGGCTGAGCGTCGCGCCAGTCGTCACGTGTGGTCGCCTGGTACTCTGCCAAACGCTTGAGCGCACCACGGGCAAAGCCTGGTGAAACGAGCATATTTTGGAAAGAGACGGTCAGACTATCGCGCCCAAAGAGCGTCACAAACCACGGCACACCAGCGGCAGGCACCCACGCCTCGTCGGAAACGTCCATATCATAGATACGCAACGCACCCATATCGCTGATCGCCTGCCGATACATCCGATACAAATCATTGTGTGGCGTGGTAATGGTCGTGCAACGAGCCAGCCATTCCTCCTGTTTCTTTCCAAATGTATCGTTGGATGTTTCCCCCAACGATGTCCGTTTTTGACCATAACTACACGAGCCAGCACTCGGTTTTTTGATCTGTTGCCCATGTTCCAGCATAAGATCACCACACGCTTGCCACTTCTCATTGATATCCAGTTCGATCTCGAAAATGAGACGACCATTAGCGTAGCTCACGGGAGAATCGACATGGCTAAGCTGGTAGATCACAGCCCGGTGGAAATCTTTGTGCTTGTAGGTTGTGCACAGTTGGTGCTTCCTCGCGTGCCATTGGGTTTCCTGCTCACCGCGCTGCACAATCTTGTTTGCTCGCACCTCGGAGAGATCGGCGAAATCTGACCGCAACGCGAGTTCCAGCATAAATTTCACCTTCTGCCCGCTGTAGTTCACCAGTTCAAACTCTTCGTGAATGCCCTCATCCACCTGGCGATCCAGGGTCAGCCCGATGGTATGCCGGGCGAGTTCCCCCTCGACGATATTGACCGCAGCATTGGTCAGTTGAAAACGCGCTGTATAGAAATTCAACTGGCTGGAGTTGATCAATTTCCAGGGAGTACGATTGATGAAAAGCTTATAGTAGGCAATAAAACGCGTATCAACCGCGTACACGCCCTGGTCACCGCCTGAGTTGACAGAGCCACAACTATCCGTGACCATAAAGGTACGCCCCTGACTGATGTTGATAACTGGTGGACCAACTTTGATTTCAATGGTCATCGTGTCTCCTTTCTTCTGCAAAAAGTCAATATACTTTCATCCCGTTCAAGCCTGGAACGCCTCATCTTAGAGTCCTCCGGTATTCACTGAGAGTCCGCCATCGATGATAAAGGTTGAGCCGGTAATATACGCGGCAGCATCCGAAGCAAGATAGAGCGCCAGCTTAGCGATCTCTTCCGGCTGCCCCATGCGGCGTAAAGGAATCTCTTTGAGCAGCGCCGCTATCTTTGCGGGATCGGCCTCCACATCTGCGTCAATCGGCGTGTGGATCGCGCCCGGTGCGATGCTATTGACCGTAATGTGGTAAGGAGCCAGTTCCAGGCAAATCGTGCGTGTCAGCATCCGTATGCCACCTTTGGCACAGCAATAAGGCACGTTTTGCGGCATGGGAAGATCTTCGTGCACCGATGAAATGTTGATGATACGTCCCGCTGTCTTGCGCTTGACCATCTCGCGTGCCGCCGCCTGAGCACAGAAAAAGGCACCTTTGAGATCAACACGTAACACGCGGTCAAACTGCTCCTCGGTGACATCCAAGAACGGGCTGTGCATCTCCATACCAGCATTGTTGACGAGAATATCCAGGCGCCCAAACTGCTCAACGGTCTGTTGAATGAGGCCCATCGCCTGCTGATATTGCGAAACGTCCGTCTGTATTACGATGGCTTTCCCCTTCTTTTTCTTGATAGTTTGCAGCACATCCTCGGCTTTCTCTTTGGCATGTACATAGTTCACCACCACTGTGGCTCCCTCCTGGGCAAGTTGCAGAGCGATTGCGCGACCAATGCCACTATCCGAGCCAGTCACAATTGCAACTTGCTGATCGAGTTGTCCCATCAGAAGTATCCTTTCCTCATTGCTTCAAAATGTACTTTATTCCTTGAATATTATATTCTTCGCCTGATGATCGCAGTTGCAACTATCCCCGCAAGGCCAGCGCCAACCAACCCAAGCACACTGCGATGAGTATCGGTCCACACCTGCCAGCTTTTTGCTGTCGCTCGCGCATCAAAAGTACCATGTGACCCGTAATCGCGGTCTTCATCGACTGGCTCCCACAGATTATTGGACGCATTGGGACTCACCGGCTGCTTTGTCTGTTGAGATTTGAAGCCAGTCTTGCCAAGATACCAGTCGCCAAAGTCCGGCACAAGCTTATTGGCCTGGATCACGATGACTGTGGACAAACCAACAAACAGTTGGCGGCGATAGTGGTCAGCCACGTATGTCACGGCATCGGCAATGACTTCGGGCTGATAAATCGGCGGCACAGGTTGCGCCTTGTTGGGCAGGCGACTCTTGACCCAGCCAAACTGCGGCGTGTTGACTGCAGGCAGTTGGACCATCGTGATTTTGACGTTGCTTTTGTCGTGAATAAGCTCGGCGCGTAGAGACTCAGTAAAGCCCTGGATCGCGTGCTTGGCCCCGCAATAGGCCGATTGCAGTGGAATACCCCGGTAGGCCAGGGCAGAGCCGATCTGAATAATTTTGCCTTTGTCGCGTGGCAACATCCGGCGTAGCGCGGCCTGGGTGCCATAGACATACCCCAGATACGCCACTTCTGTGACGCGCTTAAATTCTTCCGCCTTCATCTCTTTGACAGGGGAAAAGACTGAAGCCATAGCCACATTGATCCAGATATCGATTGGCCCGAAGGTCTCCTCAACCTTGATGGCGGCGGCCTCCACCTGTTCAGGATCAGCCGTATCTGTGGGGATCATGATGGCTTTACCACCAGCCTGCTCAACGTCCCGTTCCGCACCTGCCAGACCTGCGTGACCACGCGCCAACAAGCCAATATGCGCACCCCGTTTGGCGAACGCCTGAACAATCGCTCGTCCCACACCCGCCGACGCGCCCGTCACTACGACCACTTCCGGTTTCTTTTGGGTAGATGATTTCATTGCCGATTTCCTTCTATCACTAGAAAAACTTACGCACCCACAACCAGCCAATCCAATTCGCGAGGGAGCGCGGCTGAGAGTACTTCGTTGCCATCCTTTTGCACCACCACATTATCATTGAGGCGAATGCCTCCCTTACCATCAATGTACACTGCCGGTTCCATGTTGTGGACCATACCACTCTGTAGCGTCGCCTTGGAAGCGGGATGCAGGACAGGGGCAGCGGCGTGATTGATGGCTTGAAAGCCAAAACCATGACCCAACCCATGCTTGAAGGCGCTGCCAAAGCCCGCCTGTTCCATAACATGACGCGCGGCACTATCGACGGCACATGCACTAGCTCCATCGCGAATCTCCTGTAACGCGGCATCTTGCGCCGCTACACAGGCTAGATGTGCCCTGCGCCACTCGTCGCTAATCGTGCCAGTGAAGAAGGTGCGCGTCAGTTCGGCCCAATAGCCATTGATGCCGATCTCCATTTGCACCATCACAGTATCACCCTGTCTGATGACGGTGTTAGAGGTCAGGTTGAAGGCACGATAGGCCAGGGCTGCCCGCGCACCTGCCATGACATGCACATGAGGCAGCACATGCTGAGCACCAGGGGCCGCATAACCCGCTCGGAGCATGGCCGTGTACGTTGCGCCCGCGACCTCCGCTTCCGTCGCTCCCACACGCACCGCCTCGCGTGCTGCGATGAAGCCCTGCCGTCCCACTTCCTCGCAGCATCGAATAGCGTTCACTTCCGTCTCAGTTTTGATTGCAGCAAGCTCATCAAGCTGTGAACTGGCGTCGCGTAAATCGCCACCGAGAAATAAGTGGTGCAGAAGCTCGCGGGTCGCCAGTCCCGGCACACCGACCTGTGTGTAGGCAACGGCAATCGGCGAATGTCCACCCTCGTAGCCAATCACCGCGTTTTCAGGCAAGTGTGCTGAGCGCACCAACTCCGCTAATGGCTCACACACAGCCTCGATAGTATTGCCGATATAGTCCATGGTTTCTTCAGCAAATGTTTTCACCTCAACCGCTACCCCCGGCGGCACGCGATCCTCCTCATCTTTAGGCACAGCCAGACGAATCTCTACCTCGTGAGCTGCGTTGAGCGAGACAAGGCAGAACGAATTGCCCAGAATGGGCTGATAGCCGGTCAGCATCACCACATGTTGCGGGATGCGACAGATGAGCGCGTGAAAGCCCGCGCCTTTTTGATGAAACATCTCTCCAATACGTTGAATACGTGTCGTATTCATTTTTCCCTCTTTTCTCTTACTCAGATAGCTACCTCTACTTGATACGCGGGACGCCTTTACCCGCTGTGCCTGCTGGCGACATGTTGTGGCGCACAGGCGGCTGGTGAACCGCGACACGACCAGGCTCACGCGAAAGAAGATTCGCTCCATTAGAGATCAGGTAGTCGGCGGTGCGTGCGGCCAAAGCTTGGATGGTCAGACCAGGGTTGGCTGATCCCTGCGTGGGCAACAGACTGCCATCGCAGACAAACAAATTGGGGATATCGTGCGTGCGCCCAAAGCTATCCGTGACCGACGTGCGCGGGTCTTTGCCCATACGCGCACCTCCGACGAGGTGAGCAAAACGCGATTCCTGGACCACCTCTTGTGCACCTGCCGCGTACATAATCTCGGTGGTCTTTTCAGTGCCGAATTTGGCGACTTTTTTATCGTTATCGTGCATCCTGAACGTGACTTTGGCGACGCGTAGCCCATGCTGATCGGTCTCCTCGGCCAGTTCCACGCGGTTGTCTTCCCACGGCAGGATCTCGCCGAGCACACCCAGCGCGGCCCAGTGGTTATAATCCATCACCACACGGCGCATACCCCAGCCCCAAGCTCCTTTAGCAACCATCATTTGCTTAGCAAAAGCTATCGGTAATGGCCCGACGGTTTGAACGGCGAAACCACGCGCGAAATCATGTTTGGGATCAGTTTCGTAAAACTCCTCGGTCAGCGCATGGGCTGGCGGCGCTTTATACATGCGGATCGGCTCCTCGAAACGTCCCATGACGACATTGCCGATCTGCACCATCAGATACTTGCCCACGGTACCGCTGGAGTTCGCCAACCCGTTCTCGAAGCCGGGGCAGGCAGAATTCAAGAGCAGACGCGGCGTCTCGATGGCATAGCCAGAAACGATAACGACTTTTGCTTTCAGTTCGCACACGTTGCCATTAGGATCGAAGTAGCTGACGCCTGTGACGTGCCCATCTATCCCCAGGTTGATGCGCGAAACCATACAGTTGTCGCGAATCTCAGCCCCGTGGCGGATAGCGTCGGGCACATGGCTAATCAGCGTGCTTTGCTTAGCTCCCACCTTGCAGCCCTGGATGCAGAAGCCACGATAAATACAGTGCTGGCGATCACCATGTGAGCCTTCGAGGATCGCAACTGGCCCGCCCGCACTCACGCGCAAACCAAGTGCGGTACAGCCTTTCATCAGCACATCGCCCACGCCACCCATCGGATGCGGCCCGTAGGTGTAACCATGCGGATCGCCCCAGGGGAAGTACGCCGGACCAGAGACGGGGATCTCTTTTTCGAGCAGTTCATAATACGGCTTGAGTTCCTCGTACGCAATAGGCCAATCGACACCCACTCCATCCTCGGAATGAACGCGAAAATCCGATGGGTGAAAGCGCGGCGTAAAGCCAGCCCAATGTACCGATCCGCCGCCAACACCGCGCCCGCTATTGTTCGCACCAAGCGCAACCGGATCTTCGCCACCTGTGATCCGCAAATCGTTCCAATACAACTTGGACGAGCCAGCCTCATCGCTGACCCAATCGCGTTCCGTATCCCAGAATGGACCAGCCTCTATCCCAACAACCCGAAAACCTGCGCGAGCCAAACGTTGCAACAAGACGCCACCGGCTGATCCAACGCCCACGATGCAGAAATCCACCTCCTCGCCAGGCGCATACCGATGCATTGGAAAATCAATCTTCTGAATCGGTCCTAGCATATGGGCAGTCGTTTTAGGCTGCGTAAAAGCACCAAAAAGTGGTTTTTTCATAAAAACGCTCTCTTCACTTGTTCTATTAGTTAATCTACAATGCTCAATTCGTGCCCTCTTGCCCGGAAGCTGCCTGTTGCTGGGCACCGGGTCCACCAATTGGTATGTACACGTCGGAGAGCGATGTGGGCGGCGCTTGCCACTCATAGCGTTGCTCTTCCACTTCCCACGGTTCGGGCTTGCCACCTTCGAGACGCATATAGCCACGCGGGTAGGCAGGACCACCAAAACCAACCTCATCCCACGCATACGGATGCGCGTAATAGGCTTCGATTGCATCCTGCATCAGCAGCATCCAGAAGTGCTGCACTGACATCTTTTGCCAGATGTCCTCTCCGGCTGGTGGCTGGGAATCGTGAAGAGTCTGTAGCACTTGATCCTGTTCAAGCGGCCCTAGCTGTATAAAGGGCTGCTGAAAGAGATGGTGTGCAATCGCCTCAATCCCTTGCAGGCCAAGACGATACGCTCCATGATCGGGTGGCATCCCCTCAAAGCGGTAGCCGTCAATTTTGCCGCTCGCCAGCCGCTCGTCAATCGTGTTGACCAGTGGAATTTTGTGGGCCTCGTCGCGATCATCCTGGGGCAGCAAACGATCACACACCGCCTCCATCAACCGTGCCTCTTCAGGCGTGAAGAAACAAATTGGCGGCACCTGCTCAACGCGAGCCAGCACGACTCGCCGTGTAGCCTCATCCCAAAATGCCTGCTGCGAGAGCGTCGAGAAGCCTGGATAATAGCCGGGTTGGGCGCGTGGTGGTAGCGGTTGACCTGTCTTTGCGTCAACCGGCCAATGGCTTGTGTTTCCATGTTGAATCGCCCGTGGCCTTGATAATCTGCTGGGTGTTTTGTGGCGTGATTTCATCTATTTGCTCCTTCGTAAGAGACTTGCTAAGAGGCCCAGAAAGCCAGTCGCGGCAAAGAGCAGCGGCGCAAAAACGGGTGGACCATAGAGAATGTTGTACAGTGGCTTTTTGCTGCCACCGGGACGCCGTAAGACACCGCGTACATGGTAGAAAAAACCGATGGCACCACTCAGCAGAGCCAGAGCTGAGGTCAGTGGCAGCAAGGTACGGGCTATCGTGCGGCTCCAAAACGAGCCGATGCCAGCGATCATGACCAGTGGCGTTAAGAGAATGGGCACCCACTCGACACGATAGCTGAAATTGTTCTTGTAGTGCGAGTAAAGCGCCTCGAAGCCACTAAACAGCGCGGAAATGGCTGTGGCTATACCCAAAGCCTGTTGGAAACGCCCTTCACGGATATCGTGCTCGGCCACACTGACCTCCCGTGTAATCTCTTGCGGCAAGATATCCGCCCACACGGAGCGTTTGGCGTGCAGGGAACTCGCCTGGGCTGACTGTGGCAGATCATCCTCGCGGCGCAAGAAGGTGGTGATTAAGCCGAGAAAACCGCTTGTGGCGAAGAGTAACGGTGCAAAGATTGGTGGCCCCATCACAATGTTGGTGACGGGAAGACGCCAGCCACCAGGTTTACGCGCAATACCGCGCATATGCATGAAGAAGCCCACAACACCATCCAGTAGCGTGAAGAGCGAAACAATCGGCAAGAGAACACGCGCAGTCCAGCGATTGAAGGCAGCACAGACGCTAACAAAAAACAACGTCAAGCCAAGAAAGACCGGCGTGTACATGATCCTTTGGCTATAACTGCCCACGTAGTGCTCGTACGTCACTTCAAGCCCGCTGAGCAGACTAGAGAAGGCGGTAATCAGGGCCAGACTGCGCTGAAAACGCCCCTCACGAATATGTTGAAGCACCACCTTCTCATCATGACCGAGTGCTGAGGGCAACAGTCTGTGCAGGAATGAAACGGACGTGTGTCCGTTACGCGCAGAACTGGATCGAGATCCACGCGTGCTCTCTGCTGGCCGATGCCCATTCATGATGTTCGCAGGCGTTTTAGTAGCCATGCTGACCTTCCTTTCTTTCTGCTTGTTAAATAGCGTACTTCGCCGCATCCGCACGCTTGAACTCAAGGCCCATACCAGGCCGCGAGAGATCGGGACGCAACTTCCCATCCACAGGTGTGATCACTCCATCAAAAAACATCTGCTCAATACGCACATGGTCGTGGAAATACTCCATATGACGAAAATTGGGCACAGCACAGCAGGGATGTACGTGTAAGGCAGGCCCACAATGGGAAGACAGTTGCATGGAATGCGCTTCGACGAGTGCACTGACGCGCAAGAAACCGGTGATACCTGCGCAACGCGTGGCATCGGCTTGCAACACATCCACCGCGTTCGCCTCTAACATGCGTCGGAAATACCACAGATCGTAGCCATATTCGCCTGCTGCAATCTCCATGCCTACCGGAGCACGCTCGCGAATCATGCGCAAGCCTTCCAGATCATCGGATGAAACCGGCTCCTCAAACCAACTGACGTGCGAATCTTTCGCAAAGATCTCAGCCAACGCGAGTGCTTGTTTGCGACTATACGCCCCGTTGGCGTCCACAAACAGTTCGGCGTCAGGTCCAATCGCCTCACGAGCTTGCGCCACACGTGCGGGATCATACTCTGGCTGCGTCCCAATTTTCATCTTGACACGGGGAATGCCTTGCTCGACCCAATCACCCAACTGGTGTTGGAGTTGTTCACGCGAATACGAGGTAAAGCCGCCACTGCCATAGACGGGCGCAGCCTCACGCGCAGCCCCAAGCAGTGTCACCAGCGCCACATCCAACTGCCGCGCCTTCACATCCCATAGCGCCGCATCAACTGCCGAGATCGCCATCGACGCAATGCCAGGCCGTCCCAGGTTGCGAATGGACTCGACCATCGCCAGCCAACAGCCAAGCACATTCATGGCATCGCGCCCTTTCACCACATGTATGAGCATCTCTTTGATCAGTTTCGCCGTAGCAAGATCCGCGTATGAATAACCAAGGCCGCGCTTGCCACCAGCGTCCACCTCGACCAGGACCATCGTGGTCTTGTCCCAGGCGTAAGTGCCATCCGCCTCAGGTGAGCTGGTTGGCACTGTATACGCTGAGACAGCAAGCCGCTCGATGGGGACGCCCTTGTCGCCAAATCTCGTGCTTGTCATATCTACACTTCTATCCTCTCTTATCAGCTAATCGTCACCACGATGCGGCACAAGACCTTCAAGCACACTCTTAAGCGAGGCCTTGATGATGCCGCCCTCATTGGGATCACCCTTCAGAAGAGCAGAGGCATAGTTTTTCGCTTCCTCAAAGCTGATATGCGGTGGGATCGTGGTAACATCAGCAGAGACATACGCCTCGAAGACCACCGGACGATCTGCCGACAGAGCGGCGTCCCAGGCTGGCCCAACATCCTCTGGCTTATCCACACGAATACCTTTGAGGCCAAGCGATTCAGCGTAACTGGCATACGGGAAATCAGGCAGGTTCTGGGTGGTCTCCAGCTTTGGATTGCCCGCCTCAATACGCATCTCCCACGTTACTTGGTTCAAGTCGCGGTTGTTGAGGACCATGAAAATGATGCGGGGATCACTCCACTGTTTCCAGTACTTTTTAACCGTAATCAGTTCAGCGAGGCCGTTCATCTGCATCGCACCATCGCCTGTCAGAGCTATCGGCACGCGGTCAGGGTAGGCGAACTTCGCGGCAATGGCATAGGGCACGGCTGGCCCCATTGTGGCGAGACTGCCCGACAGGGAACCCATCATGCCACGGCGCATCTTGATCGTGTTGCCGTACCAGTTGGTCGCCGTACCAGCATCACCGCTCAAAATGTGCTTTTCATTCAAACGTTGCGAAAGTTCCCAGAAAACGCGCTGGGGATTGAGTGGATCGGCAGTTTCCATCGAACGCGCTTCGATTACTTTCCACCAAGAATGGTAATTGGCCTCGATTTTTTCGCGCCAGGAACGATCTTCTTTCCGTTGCAAGAGGGGAATGAGCGCTCGCAATGTGTCTGTGCTGTCGCCAATCAGGTTGAGTTCCATGGGATAGCGCAGGCTCAGGTTGCGCCCGTCAATGTCGATCTGCACGCCACGCGCCTGACCCTCTTTGGGCAGGAATTGTCCATAGGGGAAGGTCGAGCCAATCATGAGCAGCGTATCGCAGTCCATCATCATGTCATAGCTGGGCTTCGTACCAAGTAACCCAATGCAGCCAGTCACAAACGGCAGATCATCCGGCAGTACTTGTTTACCTAGCAGAGCTTTAGCCACGCCACAGCCAAGCAGATCCGCTACCTGAATCACTTCGTCGGCGGCATGTTTGGCCCCGATCCCCACGAGGATCGCGACCTTCTTGCCCGCGTTGAGGATGTCTGCTGCGTGCTGGAGATCGGCCTCAGTTGGGACCACGCACGGCGTGGAGTAGCCAATACCGGTATGGACCGTGTTCCCTTTGTGCGCTGGCTGCTCAACAGCATCCATCTCCTGCACGTCCTTGGGAATGATGATGCAGGTCACGGTGCGTTCCGTTTTGGCAATACGCATGGCTCGGTCAACCAGTTGGCGGATCTGGACCGGGCTGGAGGCCATGTAGACATATTCTCCGGCCACATCTTTGAACAGTGAGATGAGATCCACTTCTTGCTGATAGTTGCCACCCATCGCCGTTGTTGCCGCTTGCCCAACAATCGCCACAACTGGCCGATGGTCCATTTTCGCATCATAGAGACCGTTCAGCAGGTGGATCGCACCTGGGCCAGAGGTTGCCAAACACACACCGACCTCATCGGTGAACTTGGCGTGGCCCGTCGCCATGAAGGCAGCCATCTCTTCGTGGCGCACCTGCACAAACTCGAAAAGCTCCTGGTTGCGCTCCAAACCACCTAAAATGCCGTTGATTCCGTCGCCGGGATAGCCATAAATACGTTTGACACCCCAAGCGGAAAGCCGTTTCAACAAAAAATCGCTTACTTTTTCGCTCATCAGGTTATACACCCTTTCTTTCTATCAAAGTACCTAGTATTCTGGTACTCACTTGTTTATTCAGCTACTTTTTCTGCGGCATCTTCACCGCGTTTTTTGTTTTTGACGATATCGCCACTTTGGAAAAGCACCTTCTTCGCGCCAACACGCCATTTAGGGGTACGTCGCAACAAAAACTCAAGGTCCATGGCAAAGTGCAAAAACTCTTCCTCTTGTGCATCTTCCATAATGCTTTTCGCTTCCCCATCTTTCTCCACGGAAATACGCTGCTGATACCAGTTAATCGCCTCGCACTCCTCTTGCAATGAAACAATCATCCGGGCAAATGTGCGTGTCTCCTCTGAGAGTTCGGAGGCTGGTTCGTGATACTGCTCAAATCCCATGTGTCGTTTATCCTTTTCTTTTGAACAAGTGGAAGAGCCTTACATTTCAGCCCCTCTACCGTAATATTGAAAATCCTCGCGGAAGCCGCCCTGTCCCTGACCAACTGTGCTAAACTCCTCAACCAGTTCAATCGAGCGCAGATACTTGACCATCTTGTAGCCCAGCAGCGTCTCCACGCGCAAACGCAGGGGTGCGCCGTGCTCCAGGGGCAGTGGTCTGCCGTTCATCTCATAGGCGAGAATTGTCTCCAGGTGTTTCGCCAGTTCTAGGTCAATAACTTCATAATACATGTGGCCCTGTGCTTCCGTAAGTCCAGGCTTGACCGATTGTTTCCCATATTGGTAGGATGTGAAAACCAGATATTTGCCTTCAGGCAAAACCTCGCAGGCGTGCAGCACATCCTTTAGCAGCACGCCCGCCCATTCGGCGACACCCGACCAACCCTGAATGCAGTTGTGCTTCGTGATCTGCGCCTGTCTGGGAAGCTTGCGCAAGTCGGCAAGGGAAAGGTGCAGAGGATGCGCGACTAGGCCGCAGACAACACGATGTTGCGCACATCAATAGCCCCAGGAAGAGCAAATTGATATAGTGGCTAACGCGTAACCAGAGCGGAAAGCTAAAGGATGCG
>JBDTBU010000023.1:0-5470 GCA_039923935.1 Ktedonobacteraceae bacterium
TTTACCATTAATTTTGCGACTCTACTCCTTCGACCACCACTCGCCACGCGATTGCGCCTTTGGCCGTGATGCGAATGGAGTAGTGTTGGGTTGGTGAGGATGTATAATAGGCGTTTGTATTATCGTCCTGGGGACAACTTAGTTCGTTGAATATGCCGCTGCTCACCTCGACTGAGATCAGGCCAGAGCCACGGCAGGAGACGTGGATCACAAAGCCGGGCGTAACGGGGAACCGACCCGTAACGGTTCTCGTTTCATTACTACTCCTCAGTTGACCGTTTTGCTTATAAATAATCCTCATGCCAGAATCGACTGTTAGCGTAGGGAAATCCGACTGTGGGTCTGAGGCGACGGCAGAAGCGTCCACAGTGGGCGAGGCATTCGGCACGACAGTCGTATCCGCACTTGGTGAGGCATCTGAGACGGCAGTTGTGTTCGCACTTGGTGAGGCCGTGGGCACATTTTCCGCGTGGATAGAAACATTGCAGGCGGTAAGAAGCACCCCAAGCAGTATAAGACAGACAGGCGTAAAAAAGAAGCGTTTTAACATGTGTGATTTCTCCTTCTAAAGAGGCGCAAACAATTGCCAGAAATCCGTTCTGCCAGACAGAGAGAAGCGGCGCTGGTCGCTCACGCATAAACATACCCAACCACGTTTTTCGTGATATACTAAAGGTCACTGCTAGTCTTTGCACATGCTTTTAACCGATGACCTACAACATGTAGAACGCACACATCCAGAAACCAGGTGGCCTATATTTCTATGAATGAACAAATTCAGTCAGTCTTGAACTCATTACCCCATAAGCCGGGCATTTACCTGATGAAAGATGCGCAAGGCACGATTATCTATGTGGGCAAAGCCATCTCCCTGTTCCATCGGGTCAGGTCGTATTTCCAGGAATCAACCGATCTTAGCCCCAAGAACCGCAGCATGGTCGCTAAAATCGAGGATATCGAGTTTGTGGTTGTACGCAACGAGGTTGAGGCGTTGGTGCTGGAGAGTAACTTTATCAAGCAGAACCGGCCCAAATATAATGTCCTGTTGCGCGACGACAAGAGCTACCCGTATATCAAAGTAGCGCTGAGCGAGGATTTTCCGCGTGTCTATCGTGTACGCAACTTCCAGCGCGACGGCAACCGCTATTTTGGACCGTATACCAATTCCGGAGCGGTTGATGCTACGCTCGACCTGCTGAACAAGATTTTCGCTTTCAGAACGTGCCGCTATGAATCCAGTTCATGGGCACCGCCAGCAGAAGGCGAGCCGCCAGCAAACTGGAAGCAGAAGCTCTTGACGCGCCCTTGCACGCAATACTATATTCATCGCTGTACCGCACCCTGTGTCGCTTATACCACGCGTGAGGAGTATAACGCGGTGATCCGGCAGGTGATTCTTTTCCTGGAAGGTAAGCATGACGAGGTATTGAAGAACTTGCAGGCAAAGATGGAAGAGGCCGCTGAGAACCTCAACTTCGAGGAGGCTGCACGCGTCCGTGACCGCATCAAGGCCGTCGAGCGCATCCTAGAGAAGCAGCGGATCATCTCAACTGAGGGGCAGGACGACCAGGACGTGATTGCTTTGGCTAGTCAGGACGACGAAACGTGTGCGCAGGTCTTCTTCTTTCGCAGTGGCAAGCTCGTCGGACGCGAATTTTTCATTTTGCAGGGTACACGCGAGAGCAGTCCCGGTGAGATCATGGGTTCATTTTTCCAGCAGTTTTACGAGAGCGTGCCGCATATTCCCACGGAAATCGTTGTCGAGGCAGAGCCAGAGGATAAAGCGATCCTACAAGCCTGGCTCAAGGAAAAGCGGGGCGGGGCGGTCACGATCAGCGAACCCAAGCGCGGCGAGAAGTTGCGTCTGATCGAGATGGTCAAGCAGAACGCGCGTGAGGTGCTGGAGCAGCAACGTATCAAGTGGTTGAGCGATAGCCAGAAGACGCAGATGGCGTTAGTCGAATTGCAGGAAGCACTGAACCTGACCACGCCGCCGCAGCGCATCGAGTGCTACGACATCTCCAACACCCAGGGCACCAACTCCGTCGGCGCAATGATCGTTTTCGAGGGTGGGCGACCTCGCACAAGCGAATACCGACGTTTCAAGATCAAAACCGTCGAGGGTGCTAACGACTTTGCCAGCCATCAGGAGGTGCTGCGTCGGCGTTTCCGCAAAGCTGCGAGCCAGCAGGAAGCCAAGCTCGACGCTGAGGCAACCTCCGGCCCCAGGATGGTTGAAACGGAGCTCGCCTCCGCCTCTGAAACGGAGAGCGGCATGCAGCACGCTTGGGCCTTGCCAGACTTGGTGATTATTGATGGAGGCAAGGGACAGTTGAACGCTGCTTTAGAGGTCATGCGCGAATTACGGCTGGACATCCCGACGATTGGTGTAGCCAAAGAAGAAGGTTCACACACCAAACTGGCTACTGCAGAAGAGATCTATATTCCTGGTGCGAGCGAGCCGATCATCTTGCCGCGCAGTTCGCAAGGTCTGTACCTGCTGCAACGTATTCGCGATGAGGCACACCGTTTCAGCATCACCTATCACCGCAAAGTGCGTTCAGAGAAAACCTTCAAATCGGTGCTAGACGAGGTGCCGGGCATTGGCCCCAAACGCAAAAAAGCCCTGATGTTGCACTTTGGTTCGATCAAGGCCATGGGCGCGGCCACTATCGAAGAACTGGCCGCAATTGATGGCATGACGCGTGATGCAGCTGGAAAACTCAAAGAGCATATTTTGCAGTATCCTCATATTGGATAGTACAGAAGTGCATAGATAGGTTTTCTACTCGCTGCATGGTAAAAAGAGGAAGCTGAGCAAAACAATTGGTAGCAAAATAGGTTACTTGGAATAGGCCGAATGGGTCAGGGTGTTTTCATATGTGTCGGGTACGAAGATGATCCCGATCAATTCACCAGTAGTAGTGCTAGCCCTCTGCTCATACGATTGACAGCGCGGCTGTAGCACGCTACTATTAGAAGAGAACGCAGGCTGATGCGCTCAATAGAGAGCCAGACGACTAGAGGTAATACATTTTATGCCAACATATGAATATCAATGCAAGAGTTGTGAGCATCGTTTTGAGATCTGGCAGAAAATGGCCGACGATGCCCTGACGGTTTGCCCGGAGTGCAAGGGCGTCATCAGGCGTCTCTTTTTTCCGGCAGGAATCGTTTTCAAAGGGTCAGGGTTCTATAAAACCGACCACCGTAACGGCAAGGTCGTGGATGACAATCCTGTGACGAACAGCAGCAAAGCTGACACTCCTAAAGAGGGTGCAACACCCAAAACAGAGGGTGCAAGCGAGAGCAAGACGAACGGCGAAAAGGCCAGCAGTGAGAAGGTCGGTAGCACGCCAGCGAGCGAAAGCAAAGCAACCGCAGCGGCGGACTAGGTAGAAGGGATACAACATGGCTGAATCCGTCTTCGCTGTTATCCAGCGGCGCCAGATCGAGATTATCGTAGGCGAACTGTTGCTCAACTCAGACTATCAGATGCGCCAGGAGATCGCCGAACGGCTCCGCCACCTGATCGCCCACGCGGACCCCAGCCTGGACCTTGCCCAGTTGAGCGAAGGAGCGCAAGAGGAGCTAGTAGACCTAGGCATTCTGTCTCCACCTGCGGTAGAGTAATTCTTTTATAATCACATGTGCCAAAAAAGCGGAACAGTTCAACGAAATCGAACTGTTCCGCTTTTTTGGCACATGTGATTAAGCACGAGGAAAAAGCCAGCAAACCACCCAATATTCCTGGTAAATTTTTTGACACTGATAAAAGCGGTTGAAGCCGCCTCTAGTACGTTGTGCTTTGTTCGCTTATGCGTACGGTTGTGCAGGGTGTACGGTGTCAAATTGGCGGCAAGCAAAGAATATGCTTCTTACTATCGAGGTATGTTATACTACGCCTAGAGATGCGCGTGTTTGGTCAGGAAGGCGGGTTATCCTATGGCAACAGTTGAAGAACGCTTAACAACTCTTGAACAGGAAAATGCAGCTTTGAAAAGGGCTGTTGAATTGCAAATGATTGCGTTACGAGCGTTATCCACAAAAGAAGAATTTGAAGCGTTACGTGACAAGAACGATAAAATTTTTGAGACTCTGATAAGGCATGACCAATTCACCAATGAACGCCTTGGCGATCTTCAAACGTAAGTGATTGAACTGGATAGAAAGGTTGTCGGCCTGCAAATTGAAACGCGCCTGGGTTTCAAGGATGTACAGACGCAAATGGTCGCGATGGACGGAAAGGTTGTGGGCCTGGACGGAAAGGTTGTGGGCTTGCAGACAGAAATGCGTCAACGTTTTGCAGAAATGAGTCAACGTGTTGAGCAGATTACGCTCTTGCTCAACACGCTCATTAACAAGCCAGAATAAGAAACCATAAATGCTTGTTACCCAACAAAAACGCCTGGGCTAAGAGTCTCCCAGGTGTTTTACTTTGCTTATGCACTTTTGCTAAGTCGCGTTTCAAGTAGCCTGTTTAAAACTGAAAACTACCCAATATTCCTATTTTTAATCTCTACAATGGAAAATATATGAGCAAGAAGGTATAGTTTGAATAACGAAAAACCGCAAAAATAAGTCAGGAAATCGATGGCATGCAATTAAAAGACAAGGATGTGCAGGACGATGCAATGAGCAGCCTGCAAAGCCAAGTAAGTGAGTTGGCAACGGCTCGTTTGTTATTAGAGGCAGAGGTAGAGCAGCTCAAGGAGCAACTGGCGCAAAAAGAGCGTTTTGCATCGATGGTTGCGCACGAGTTACGGAGTCCGCTAACGCCGATTATCAACTATGCGCAGTTGATTGCACGCCCCAACCAGCGCCGGGAGACCATTGAGCGCGGGAGCCAGATTATCGTCAGCCAGTCCTGGCGTTTGGCACGGCTGGTCAAAGACCTGCTAGACGTGTCGCGTCTCTCTTCGGGCCAGTTTGCCTTGAAGTGCCAGGACTGCAACCTCAGCAAAGTAATCAAAGATCTCGTCGAGCAGGCCAAGCCAGTCGCTCCCTTCCATACGTTAGAGGCCGATCTGCCTACAGAGCCGCTATTGGGAAACTGGGACCGTGATCGCTTGCAGCAAGCCCTGGGCAACCTTGTCGATAACGCCATTAAATATGCAGACGAAAAGACCACGATTACGGTTCGTGCTTGGCAAGAAGAGAACGTAGCACGTGTCAGCGTGCATCACATTGGTATGGGCATCCCCAAAACGCAAACTGACCAATTGTCCCGTCCCTTCTCGCGTTTGCAAGCCGCCTCATTGCAGGATAGTACAGGTCTGGGACTATTTATCGCCAGATCGATTGTCGATGCGCAAGGCGGTGAACTGCGATTGGAAGAGTCGCCAGAGGGGCAGGGCGCTACGTTTTCGTTTAATTTGCCGCTATAAGGTGAACTCGCATAAAAAAGTCTCTAAGAGGATGTGACGTGTGGTGTAAACTATCGCCAGCTGCGACAGTTTACACCACACGT
>JBDTBU010000024.1:0-6099 GCA_039923935.1 Ktedonobacteraceae bacterium
CCCAATTTCTGCAATTTCTTGACTATATTGACCGCAACTGGTCGTGGCGCACGGTGATTGGTGTCTCAAACTTCATCGGTGATCCGGTTAATCCGAAAAACCGGTTCCGTGGGCGGCTCTCTCGTGAGTCCGCACGCGAACTGTTGAATACGTGCATTCAGCAGGGCATTTTGCACCTGCAAACTGATCCCTCTGGCGCAGAGGACTTGCGACTCAATCGCAGCCATCCCGGCGTCGATGAGGTTTTGAAACAGTTTGTACGCTAACGTGTTGACAATCCAATCCGGGTGTTTACGTAAACACCCGGATTTTTATGCTTTCTCTACAGGAGAATTGGAACAATGGATGAATCTCGTTTTGCTTTTTTACAACGCTTGGTGGCTAGCCCCAGCCCTTCTGGCTTTGAACAACCCGCGCAAGCTGTGGTACGCGCAGAGGTGCAGCAATTCGCGGATGAGGTGCACACGGATGTGATGGGCAATGTGATCGCAGTACTGAACCCCACTGGCACGCCCCGCGTGATGCTGACAGCCCATTGCGATGAACTAGGCTTTTTGATCCGTTATATCGATGATCGCGGATATCTTTATTTCTCGACTATCGGTGGCTTCGATCCATCAACACTACCAGGCGAACGAGTATATGTGCATACGCCCGCCGGTCCGCTGCTAGGCGTGCTGGGACGCAAACCAATCCATCTGATGGCAGGCAAAGAACGCGAGCAGGCACCCGATATGAAAGAAATGTGGATTGATATTGGCGTGGCGAACAAGGCTGAGGCGCAGGAATTGGTACCTCTAGGCTGTGTGGCTACACGCGCCAACCAGTTGGAGCGATTGCGCGGCGATCTGGTGGTCTCACGCGGCATGGATAATAAGTCGAGCATCCTGACGATCATGGAGACGATGCGTCTTCTACACGAAAAGCGCGACCAGCTCAAAGCTGCGGTCTTCTTTGTCTCGTCAGTTCAAGAAGAGATTGGTGGCAATGGGGCCGCGCTAGCAGCTCACGGCATCGATCCCCAGATTGCACTGACAGTTGATGTGACCTTTGGCTCCGATCATCCGCAAATAACCGAGGTGATGGTGGGCGATGTGAAACTGGGCGGCGGCCCGACGATCACGACGGGCGCCTTTGTCAGTCCACGCGTCTTCCAACTGCTCACCGAGACGGCTAAAGCGGCTGATATGGCCTATCAATTGGACTTGCAAGCAGGCCATACATCTACCGACAACGATTCGGTGCGTCTGGCCCACTCCGGCGTAGCTACGGGGCTGCTTAACATCCCCTGCCGCTATATGCACAGCAGTTCCGAGGTAGTCTCGCTAAAAGATATCGAGCAAACGGGCGAGCTAATGGCACGCTTTGTGCTAGCACTGGATGCACAAACTAATCTGATCCCCTAATCGCAAGATTTTTCCTGTAAAACGTTATTTGTGTGGATTATAGTATGTCGCCGCAGGAGACATACTATAATCCACACAAATAACGTTTTTTATAATCTTTCTTCCGAGATGGTTAGACCAAGCTGTGAGAAACGGTGCAAGACGGCGCTGCACCCTCGTTCAATCATCTCAGCGTTTTCGATGATGGTTTTCCCCTCAGCGGCAGCACCAGCTAGCAGCAACGCCAAACCTGCCCACAGATCGTGCGCGTGGACGGAGCGGCCCACAAGCCGGGCGGGACCATGCACCACAGCGGCATCTCCCTCGCGTTCGATCTGTGCGCCCATTGCGGTGAGTTGATCAAAGACGGTTTCGCGCAAGGACACACGCTGGACGCGAGGGCCAGCGCTACACCCAAGGGGATGGAATGGCGAGCATTGAGCATACCATCACCGATGCGCAATGACACCACCCTGTATCCCACGCCTGGATTGCTATGGGCTGGCCTCAGCTCACCTTGCATGTAGCGCTGGCTCTCGCGCCCAGCAGCGTGGAGAGTTGCGCTCAAACCTGGATGCGACGTTCCTTCTCAATCTGATCTTTGGTACCCTGGTATATGGTAACCTCTTCACCAACATTATCGATCCCTACGCGCAACAAGACTACGAACCCGAAGCAATGGTAGATGCGCTCTTACGCGGGATTGGAACGCAGTAGCCTTGTTACTAGCAGGTTATAACCGTTCACCCTCCATCTGCCTCTGCACAACCTGACGATACTCCTCAACCAAACGTGCACGCTGCTCAGGCGACCAGCTTAGCTCGTGGGCCATGAGGTCTGCGACGAGATCGACGACGCCCAGGCCGCGCTGGCGATCCTCCAGGATAAGCGAGGTGCGGCGGGCTAGGACATCGTAGGGGGTCATAGCCATCTCGGCACGACAGGCGTGAACAACCTGAGCACGGATATAGGGCAGGTCAGCAATCAAGCGCTCCGCCAGGGTGGCATCCTCCTCGATCAAGCGGAAAATCTCGCGTATTTCGGTGCCGTAGATGCTGCTCAGATGATCGATAATGGTTTCGTCGAGGCCGAGTGCGCTGGCTTGGCTAGTTAGTTCACTCTGTGTATCAGCCCAATCTACGCTACCCAACAGGGGCAGGTTAGTCGTGGGATGTTGGCGTTTGCGGCTATCACGGCGTTGCAGGAGATCGACGGTATCCTGCGCCATACGGCGATAGGTGGTGAGCTTGCCACCGACAATCGAGACTAGGCCGGAGGGACTTTGCAGGACCGCGTGGGTGCGCGAAAGGCTAGCAGAAGAATGGGTAGTGGCCTTGTGGCGCAACACGAGAGGCCGATACCCAGCGTAGACGCTCAAAATATCTGCTTCACTAAGATCCACAGTGACATAGCGGTTGAGATGCTTGAGCAGGTAGTGCACATCCTCACGCGTGGCTATAGGATGATCGAGGTCGCCGGAGCCAGTATCGGTAGTGCCAAAGATGACACGCGACTCCCAGGGCACGAGGAAGAGGATACGCTTATCATCGGTCTCTGGCAGTACAATCGCATCTTGCTGCACCTGAAGCTTCTCGCGGGCAAAGACCAGATGCACGCCCTTACTTGGCTCGATACGCACCTGTGGCTCTTGCTCGATCAGGCTCTCGACCTGTTCCGAATAGATGCCCGTTGCATTGACAACATGGCGGGCACGTACAGTGATCTCTTGCTGGCCCAGCCTATCGGAGAGACGGGCACCAGTCACATGCCCGTTTTCAGAGATAAAACCTTGCACCTCTGCATAATTCGCGATCACAGCACCCCGAAGTGCAGCAGTGTGCAGCAGCGTTACAGTCAAGCGAGCATCGTTGGTCTGGGCATCGTAATAGATAAACCCTTCCTTGAGACCATCCGGGACCAGACCGGGAGCCAGTTCGAGCACTTGCTTGCGGCTCAGGCGTCGATGGTGGGCGATGTTGCGTTTGCCCGCTAGACGGTCATAAAGCCAAAGTCCAAAGTCCAGCATCAGGCCCAAGCCAATACCTCCGGGCGTAGTGAAACGCATACCTACGGGATGGCGATCATGCTCATAGATCGGCAGCACAAAGCCGACTGGTTGCACGAGAAAAGGGGCATTGTGCAGCAGCAGGCCGCGCTCAATCAGAGCCTCGCGCACCAGAGCGAAATCGAAATTTGGCAGGTAACGAATGCCGCCGTGGACCAACTTGGTGGATTTGCTGCTGGTGCCAGACGCGAAATCGAGCTTTTCGACGAGAGCGACTGTATAGCCACGAGCCACAGCATCGAGCGCGACACCAGCCCCGGTGACACCTCCGCCGATGACCAGAACATCAAACGTTTCGTCTTGCAACCGTGTAAGATTGTGTGAGCGTGCAGCCGATGAGAATTGTTGCATGGGCTATCCTTGTTCTGTTTATTCTTGCGACCAGTTCAAAGAGCGTTTGACGGCGCGTTTCCAGTTGGCGTAAAGCTGCTCGCGCTGGTCCACGCTCATGTGCGGCTCGAAGGTACGGTCGATAGCCCACTGCTCGGCTACTTCGTGCTGATCGCGCCAGAAACCCGTCGCCAGACCAGCTAGGTACGCGGCACCAAGGGCGGTGGTTTCAGCGATGCGCGGACGTTGCACGGGCACACCTAGGATGTCGGCCTGGAACTGCATGAGCAGGTTATTCTGCACAGCCCCGCCATCGACACGCAGCGCTTTTAAGGTCACACCGCTATCCGCGCTCATGGCCTCCACTACGTCGCGTGTCTGGTAACAGATCGATTCTAGGGTGGCACGTGCGATATGGGCAGAGGTCGAGCCACGCGTCAAACCCACAATCGTGCCGCGTGCATGTGAGTCCCAGTAGGGAGCGCCCAGGCCCACGAAGGCTGGCACAAGGTAGACGCCGCCGTTGTCTGGCACGCTCGCAGCCAGAGACTCAACATCCGCGCTGTGTTCGATCACCTGCAACCCGTCGCGCAGCCATTGTACGGCGGCCCCCGTCACAAAAATACTGCCTTCCAGCATATACGTGAGTGTATCACCCAACCTCCAACCGAGCGTCGTCAACAAGCCATTTTGTGAGGGCATACCCTGCTCGCCAGTATTGAGCAGCAGGAAGCTACCGGTGCCATACGTATTTTTAGCCATGCCGACCTCGAAACACGCCTGGCCAAAGGTCGCGGCCTGCTGGTCGCCCGCCACACCTGCCAGAGGGAGCGCAATGCCGAAAAATTCGGGGTCGGTTTCGCCAAAGACACCGCTGGAAGATCGCACTTCCGGCAGCATCGCTCGTGGGATACCTAACTCTGTGAGGATCGTCTCGTCCCAATCGCCCTGATAAATATTGTAGAGCAGCGTGCGCGAGGCATTCGAGGGATCAGTGGCATGGACGCGGCCTTTGGAGAGCCGCCACATCAGAAAAGTATCGATAGTGCCGAACAGCACTTCTCCGCGTTCCGCCTGTGCCCGCACGCCAGGAATATTATCGAGAATCCATTTGACTTTGGTACCGGAGAAATAGGCGTCAGTCACCAGACCAGTCCGGGCACGGATCTCTTTATCGAAGCCTTTGGCCTTGAGTGCGTCGCAGATGGGCACGGTCAAACGGCTCTGCCAGACAATCGCATTATACACCGGCTTGCCCGTATGCTTCTCCCAAACCACGGTTGTCTCGCGCTGATTGGTGATGCCGATGGCAACAATCTCGGCGGCAGAGATCCCAGCTTGGCTGATGACTGCACGCGCAACTGCTAACTGGCTGGACCAGATCGCCTCTGGATCGTGCTCAACTAGACCAGGCGCGGGATAGATCTGGGGAAACTCCTGTTGCGCGAGACTGACCACGTTGCCAGCGTGGTCAAAAATGATGGCGCGTGAACTCGTGGTTCCTTGATCCAAGGCGAGCACATATTGTTGGCCAGAATGGGCCATGTTTGATCTCCTCCTTGCTAATACTATAGTTGCTGTATCATAGCATACAGGCGATCTCTTTGAAAAATGAACTCAAACATGCCAATAGCTTGACGAAATGAAGCGTCCTATGGTATATACAGATCAGTAAACCTTTTGCTGAAATCGCTTCTGAAAGCTGGAACATCTTGAAACAATCTGGATGTTTCTGATAGCGAATACGTGTAGAGTTACATACATATCCTTTTATACAGCTAGTAGTATGTATCCACTTTATGTGGGCAAGAATTTTCCTTCGGTCATCCACCGATAAATAGCTTACAGATGATAGCGCATGGATTTCCAAAGCACGGATCTCGTCAGAAGGGGAGTTGAAGCGAAGATTTATGGGCAAATTTCCTCTCTACAGTTTGTCTTTAGTTGGAGGCTTCACATGAGCAAGAAAACGATTGCACTCCTGTTCATCATTGGCATTGTCGTAGCTATTATTGGTGGCGTTGCATTAGGTGGGATAGTTCTCTTCATTGGTGGTATCCTGAGCACAATCTCCTGGATTGGCGCTCTGGTTGCTGTAGGGAAACAGGGCCGCTGGGGCTGGTTTGTCTGCATTCTCCTTCTGAGTGGCCTCGGCGAGCTGATCTATCTGATTGCTGGCCCTGGACTCAATACCGCTTCCGCTCCTATACAGCAGATGTAGTCGAGTATACGGTATTTACCTGGAATGGGTAAAGCGAGAGAGGCTGGTAGGACGCGATAGTCTTGCCAGCTTCTCTCGTTGTTTCCCAATGATCTCTG
>JBDTBU010000025.1:0-4168 GCA_039923935.1 Ktedonobacteraceae bacterium
AGCAGCAGACTCCCTCCGTCGTGAATGTAATCGAATTATGATCGCTTTTTATGAGGGAAATCTCGAAAAGACGACGCAATCTCTTTTGCACACATTGCAATCTGGATGCCGTATTGAGCGTCGAGCCACCTATCCTAGTACTGCCCAGCTTTTGTTAGATGGCCTGGATTGGCAGCTCGAATTGCTCTTAACTTAATGCGTATGGGCCCTGCAAGATGTGCCCGATCTGCTCGAGGACATCGAAGCGGACGACCAGAGCAGCGGAACACCCTGCTTTCGCTGCGCTGCGTGCGGTATTTCTGCGCATGCACCGCGTGAAGAGTAATCACGCAGTGACGTCTGCTTTGGCTGGTGAGAACGGTTTGTTCTGTTGCGCTTTCACGTTCCCCTTCCTTATAGAGTGTAGAGCATCATTGGACTGCCCTCTTGCTCCGGTGCCACAGCTCGTTCTTCGTCGGCCTTTCTCGCCATTGCCTGGAGCAACTGCCCTGTCGCTCTGGCGTCCGCTACGGCGTCACTAGATTGGCGGGGGCAGAACATACACTAAGCGATAGGCACGCTACACAGGCGGCGTTAGCAACATAGGCGAAAAGCTTCTGATGCCTTGAGAAAGCTTTCAGGGCGCTGCTTTTCCCTCTTTTTGCGGGGAAAACGTCATGGCAAACCCCTTTTTGCGGCTTTAGAGTATGTTCTGCCCCTGCCAATCTAGTGACCCCACAAGAACCAGAACAGGATATTCCTGCGGGGGATCACGTCCTCACGCGAGCAGAGCGGGCACACTACCGGCTCAGTTGGCAGCAGCGCCTGGCTCGGAATACACGCACGGCCTCAGCCCCTCCGGTGACACTCACGCTCCACGGCCTTCCCGCCGCCTTTGCACGCTCGTATGGATTTCCACTTCTCGCAGTCGTGTGATGGCTCTCCCTCCACCCTTCTCTTCCCTCTCCGATGCACTTCTCACGAGACGTGTTCTCTTGATCGATGTTCATCTATTCAGAGCACTGCTCACCTTCCTTTGAGGTATCCCATTTTTGCTTGCTTGCTTCAAGCTCGTTGCGCATCACGTGGGATCTGCATAGTACAGCGTCAAGACCCACGCTCTCACTTTCGGCCCAAACTGGCCGTGATAGCCTGTCGGAAGATCAGCCAGATAGGTCCGCCTTTGGCTAGGTGAGTACTATTTCTCTTTGCGGAACCGGACGTTCTCGGTACGAAACTCAATGTCCTGCACCACCACGTCCGCGTAGCCCTTAAACTGGGCATCATGAGGCAGGCGCTGCTGATCAACCTTGACGACCTCGACTCGATCAATCCTTACCTGCACCTGCTTCTTCGCTTTGTGATGCGCTTTTGACTCACGGCGTTCCTTTTCTGAAGAGAGCGTGAGTGCTGGTTTACTCGCTTTGATCTTCGGCTTGCCTTGTTCACCCTTCAGCCGATTCACCTCGTCACGCAGACGCTGGATTTCTTCGGCTTGCTCTTTCACGGTGGTCGACAGGGTTTCCACCAGAGGTAGTGGCTCATATGAGAATGCTGCTAGCTCGTTCCAAGTTGTAACGATGAAGAAAGAGCTTCAGACAATCATCGTGTATAAACGATAATTGAGAGAAAGAGAGTGTTCTATGCACGGAACGACTGAGACGCTGTCTTAGCGTATTATTCCAGCGCTCTATATGAGCTGTCTCACCTGTTTATTTGCCCACTGCGCTCTGCTGATCTTCTGGTATAGCTGCTTGATATGCACTCCAAAAATCTGTGTAGCAGTGTCCAACATGGTACGGGTGAAGAATAGCGCTCCACAGTTTTTGACAGCTTTTCTCACTCCTATCTCCTATTGCATATGTCGCTACTTATCGTGTCTTTCTACACAGTGCTCGCAGCTTTTCGCTGTTGATTTTTCCATCTGCAAGCGCTGCGTAGATGCTGGGCCATTGACGGTCAAAAAAGGGCGAGTGCGACAACTCTGGCAGCGAGCGGGCTTGCGTTTCGGTCAGCAACCCATCGCACAAGGTAAACAGCGCATCGGCTCTGCGCTCCATGCACGCGTACGCCTGCTGCCGAAAATCTCTCAATGTGTTACGGTTCATCTGGAGAATGCTCCTTTGATTCTGATTTCTTGGAACATTCCTCCATCAGGCGATCTTCTGCAACAGAGGATTGCCTAAGCTTCCTTTTGTCTAAACGTCAATTATAAAAGGAAAATCTGAAAATGTGCAGCAGGTGAAATCGATCTGTTCGTACACAGTTATTCCTACCGAGGGGGAGAAATGTTCATTTGCAGCTGAACCTGGCCCGACCATTGAGGAGGCTGTCACTGCTTATCATACCAATCCGCGTTCTAAAGGGTTACATGAAGATGCGGAAAGTTGGTTAAAGAGCGTAACCGTTTTGTATCATCAGCAAGGGCATTAAGTCACTTGCACAGCAAGTCAATCAATGGATGAAATGAAGAAAATGTACGATTATGGACGTATTTTTCGCGCAATTCATCCCAGACATGTTCTACCGGATTCACATCGGGACTATATGGTGGTTGCGTCACCGTCGTGGCAGTACAGGCCGAAAGGGTCTCCTGAACCACCGATTGCTCTGCGCAGCGGCTGCGTCCAAACGCCACCTGCAATGCGAGATCACTTCTCAAAAGAGTGTTCACCTCGACCAGCCCAGTGGCTCCCGCTAGGATACTGGTCAAGGCATCCGACACCTTCTCAAAGGGCGTATCCTTGATCGTCTTCTGGGCAATCTTCACCTGTTCGCGAATTGGTGCCAACAGGTCCAACTCGCTCAGTTTCATCCCGATGGCCGCCAGACTTGCTGCACCTGTAAAATGTTGGGTCAGTTTCGTGCTAGACTGCTTCCTGATGATGGTTCTCCTCTCGTTTGTTTATGCATTTGTGAGAGGTATCGGCCATCATCCTTCTTTTCGACAGTCTCCTTTCTGGGGCAGCATGCTGCCACTCGTTTGGGCTAAATTTAGGTATGTGGGATCGAGATGTTCCGCTAACCAACGCAGGATGCCGGGGTTAGCGGAATCCTTGCCGACAACGATATCGTGCAGGCTGGTGGCTGTCTCTTTGGTTATAGTCCCTCCGTGTGCTAGAAGATTGCGCTTCTGGCGGATATTTTCCTGGCACATACGTGCGGCAATTTTCTCAAACTCTTCCACATCGCTAGGCAGGCCGCTTACCTGCGAGAGCAAGACCTGCCAGTTTTTGCGCGAACGCTCTTCTGTGTTACGGTGCTCAAAGGTGTAGGGAATGGTGCCCAAGGTAAACCCGCTGGGCAGATGAGTATAAGCACGCGGGCACGGTTCATATAGGCGGCGTTTGAGTTCAAATTCCAGCACACGGCAGTACTGAATGGCTGGCGCGGCCCAGTCTTGCAGAGTATTTTTTGTGCTGTAGTTTTGCCAGATATGCTCACCACTGACCAGCGAACGGCGGGTCGTAACGGCTAGACTGCGCTTGTCCTGCTGCCAGTAACGCCCGAAGATCCAGTCCTCGAATTTCTCTTCAATCGCTTTGATATCAGTGCCAAAGAGAGAGACATACTGTTCTACAGCACGTCCAATACTGGTGAAGATTTGCTCGCGCATACGCTCTGTGCGTGCCTCGTCCCCAGTTTGCTCTGCGGCCTGTAAGAGTTCATTGCCGCGTGTGCGCAACATCTGACACTGCCGCTCCAACTCTTCCTGAGTAATCACGCGGAGGACGAAGGGCGCGACAATAGGCAGGCCGATGGCATGGCAGAGGCGCGGATTTTTCAGGCAGTCCGTTTCGCCGCTGACCAGATCGAACACGCCAGGACCAATATGCGGCTTAGGACACATGATGGTATACGCTCCAACTGGCTGGTTGCTCGCGTTTAGCGTATCACTATCGAGCGCTATACCCAAGCAGCGCGGCGAGGTGCGTTCCGGGAGTTGATCGGTAGCGAAATCAAGAATCGCACACAGACGCTTTTGCAGGATGTCCAGGGGCATCTGTGGTTCCAGGTGATAGAGATGGACCTGACGTGTCTCGCCGTTGATGTACTGTTTACCGGTACGGCGCACGATGCGCGTCACCTGTTCGTCACTCTTCGGTTCAGGCAGTAGTGGAAAGAAGAGCGCACCAGCCTGGGCATCCAGCAGGATCATGTCTCCGAGCAGTTTCTTGAGCGGACCGTG
>JBDTBU010000026.1:0-21003 GCA_039923935.1 Ktedonobacteraceae bacterium
GGTAGCGGCGACAAGAATCGAACTTGTGACACAGGGCTTATGAGTCCCTTGCTCTACCGACTGAGCTACGCCGCCATAGACTTGGCTTTATGTGATTATCTTATCATAGGCTGTCAAGACCCCGGCAATTTGCATAATAGACAGAATAGTTCTGAGGGATGGCTGGTGAGAAGTGCCTGCAAGCACTTCTCACCAGCCATCCCT
The DNA here is from genome assembly GCA_039923935.1 of Ktedonobacteraceae bacterium. GTDB lineage: Bacteria > Chloroflexota > Ktedonobacteria > Ktedonobacterales > Ktedonobacteraceae > Paraktedonobacter. The sequence goes on from JBDTBU010000026.1 coordinate 205, forward strand.
CATCCACACTCAGCGTTTGAGGTTGAGGAAAAATTTGCAATAGCCCATATACAAGAGATACGATATACAGACCGGCGTATGGCGCTTGTTATTTTCTTCTGCAAGAGAGAAGCAAAAGAGAGAGAGACTTGGCAGCATGGTAATTATCAACTACTTGATCCTATTTGTGGCCGCGATCCTGGGCGGGACGCTTAACTCTGTGGCGGGCGGAGGCAGCTTTATTGGCTTTCCCGCGCTGATTTATACGAATGTGGTGCCAAAACTGGCTAACACGACAAATACGATTGCCCTCTGGCCTGGATCACTGGCAGCCGCCTGGGCTTTGCGCAAAGAACTGGCTAGCCAGAATAAGGCTCTTCTACTGGTGTTGGGGATTACCAGCCTGATCGGTGGTACAGGAGGTGCACTTCTCCTGCTCTCCACACCAGAGGCAACGTTTGTACACTTGATCCCTTACCTGATGTTGGCTGCAACGCTACTCTTCGCCATAAGTCCACTGGTCAATGCACGCTTAAAGCAGCGAGCAACACTGCGACAGAAAAAGGAAGTGGCTCTTCAGGCGAAAGAGGTCGTAGTAGCACGTTTTTCAAGCACTGCTCTAGCTGGCATCGCGGTACTGCAACTGGTTATTGCTGTGTATGGAGGCTATTTTGGCGGCGGCATTGGTATTCTGATGTTAGCTTCGCTGGGCGTGATGGGGATGGAGAATATCCACGAGATGAACGCGGTTAAGAATATGCTTGCTACGTGCATCAATGGCGTCGCGGTGATTACCTTTGTAATCCTCGGCGCAGTTGTCTGGCCGGATGCGCTTGTGATGATTGGAGGTGCGCTGATTGGAGGCTTTGGGGGCGCGTACTATGCACGTAAGCTCGATCCAAAGTTCGTGCGCGGCTTTGTCATTGTGGTTGGTTGTACGATGACTGTTATCTTTTTCTTCAAATACGGGTTTTTATAGGCGATCTTTCGTTTCCACATTTGGGAAGAAGAGGTAAGGACCGGACACGTTCATTCGCTCTCGTTCTCTCCTGATGGGCATGAATTTCTCTGTTTAAATGTTACTATGGACAGACACATGTGATTTTTTGCTCAAGAGAGAATGAGACTATAACGATGCGACAGGCAAAGATTTCGGCACAAACCTGGAAGGGCGTGTCAGTGCGAGGAATGGAGCAAGGGCAAGTGGCGGATCAGGAGAGGCGCGAGCAGGCGGATCAGAGCAAACAGCCCAATAAGTGGGCTGTGCTGGCGATTCTGGCGATAGGCATTTTTATGGCTACGTTGGACTCGTCCATTGTAAATATCAGCCTGCCAACGATGGCTCGATATTTTCAGGCACCGCTGAATGGTGCGATTGAGTGGGTGATTATCGCGTATCTAGTGGTCATCGCTGGCGTGTTGCTGACCATTGGACGCTTGGCGGATATGGTTGGGCGCAAGCTTTTGTGGATCGTTGGCTTGGTTATTTTTACGTTGGGTTCGGTGATGTGTGGCGCGGCACCGACTCTGCTCGTATTGATTATCGCCCGCGCCTTTCAAGGTTTAGGCGGTGCGTTGATTATGTCAGTCTCGCCTGCGATGCTGACCAGCGCTTTTCCACCTGAAGAACGTGGGCGAGCATTAGGTATGAACGCTGTCTTTGTCGCGCTGGGCACGAGTGTCGGGCCGACACTGGGAGGGCTGATCACCGCAAGTTTCTCCTGGCGCTGGATTTTCTATGTCAATGTGCCGCTGGGCATTGTCGGAGTTATCGCTACCCTCTTTGTGCTAAAAGATCACCAGAAGCGCACTTATGGACGCTTTGATCCCGCAGGGGCATTGTTGCTCGCGGTGGGTCTCGTCGCGTTGACACTTGGCCTCTCCTTTGGCCAGGAATGGGGCTGGGGTTCGCTCGCGCTGATTTTGACGCTGACGTGCAGTGTGCTCGCCTTTGTCCTGTTGGTGATTATAGAGCAGCGGGTAACTGATCCGATTATTGATTTCAGCCTTCTGCGCAACCGTGTTTTTGTTTCGGCGAATGTCAGCCTGATTATGGCGTTTCTAGCCCTCTTCGCAGTAAGCTTTCTGCTGCCCTTCTACCTAGAGGAACTGCGCGGACTCTCTATCATCGAGGCTGGGCTGTTGCTCTCGCCGCTGCCGCTTACCATCGCGGTGATTGCGCCGTTTAGTGGGGCGCTGGCCGATAAGATTGGCACACGCTGGCTGGCTGCTGGCGGTATGACTGTGGCTTGTATCGGTCTGATCCTGATCAGTCAGTTGAACAGGCAAAGTTCGATCTGGGACATCATCTGGCCTCTCATCGTGATAGGCGTGGGCCAAGCAGCTTTCCAATCTCCAAATAACAGCGCTTTGATGGGTGCAGCTCCGCGCAACCAGCAGGGTGTCGCAGCAGGCTTTCTAGCTACGGGACGTGTGGTGGGTCAGAGTATTAGCGTGGCTCTGGCTGGCGCAATCTTCGCCAGCCTGGGTGGTGCAATCGCAGGCGCACTGCTCGTTCAACTTCAAGATACACGTATGCCGGTAGTGGTAGCGGTACATTTGCAGAACACCTTCACAACCGCTTTTCACACCGCCTTTATCGTCTGCGCTGGTATTGCAGCACTTGGAATTTTTACCTCACTGGTGCGCGGCAAAGAGCAAACCCAGCAAAGATAATTTTTAAAGCAGGAGAGTGAGGGGTGTCTTTAAAATGTGAAACATATTTTTAAAGACACCTCTCACTCTCCTGCTCTTTTGGCTACCCTGGGGTAGCGCTATGGGAAAAGTGTGGGGACATTGGAACTATAGAATTCGGCTTCCAGGTATTCCAACAACAAGGCAAAGTTGAGAATGTCCACGTCGCTGGTGAGCGGTGCGGCTGGATCAGAACCACCATTCAAGCTGGAGATAAAAGGGGTAGCGGCGCTGACGATAGCGGCCTGCGTCAACGGTTTGTCAAAGGCACCATTTGCGCTCAGTGGCTTTTGCAGAAGGGCGTTGAGGAAGCCTGCATGGCGAGCTTCAATGGTGAGGATGGAGCCAGCCGCAGCCAGGATGCCCTTGTCTTTGATGGCAGGCGCGGCCATTAAGTACGCGCCAACACCGACGTTCTCCAATGTTTGAGAAAGTTGAGCAAAAGACTGAAGATCCGTTTGCATAAGATTCTTAAAGATTGGTTTGGGGCGTGCCGCGCTTTTCAGTGCTGACATGAGAAAAGTGACGTGCTGATTCTCATCGTTCATAATCTCCGTGAAAGCCTGCTTGCTATCTGTAACAGATACAAGTGCAAGTTGGGCGGTCTGCTGCGTTTGGCTGGTTGCAGTGGGACTGTTGCTAGGGCCGCCACTGGCTACTGACGTGCTCCCACAGGCGGCTAACAGCCCGGCTGGCACAACCGCCGCCACGCTCAGCAGCGAACCGCGCAAAAAGAGACGGCGTGAAGACGTTCCGCGCTTCGGCATGGGAGACGTATGTGTGGACAACTTCTCATCAGTTGTACTAGGTATGGTAAAATCAGTCATGGTATTCCTCATTTCCTTTTTCTAAAAACGCTTTTCGCAAGCTCACATTCCTTGTCGTAAGCGCAGGATATCCCAGATAGCAGAAGCCACAAAACTCCTTTATCTGGCCTTAAAGCAGGTCGTCTGCTGTCTAGCTGCGAGCAAGAAACACACAGATCTCAGCTAGACGGCAACCAAACCAAAACATGGGACACGGTTCTCTCAGAACAAGCACCTCTGTACGTCACGGGGTATCAGATTTACCTTACGCAGTAGCGGTGCGAGAATTGACCAAAGCAAAGCCTACAGAGGCTAGGATAACCCCGATAACGATGTGCAGAATATTATCTGCCAGGTTGATCATGACGAGGTTGAGCAGCATTCCATTCGGAGCTAGCACTGGAACAAAGCCGAGCACCCCAATCACCAAGTAAATGCTTCCGCCAACGCGATTATAGAGCACTGATGTTCCAGTAAATGCAGCAGCGATCCCTAACACCCCAAACAGCAGGTGGACCACGCTATGTACTCCATTGACCATAAACACGCCAAGCAGCGCTCCCCCAGGTGTCAAGGCAGGAACGAAACCGAGCACCCCAATCAGGAGAAAAACAATACCGAAGACGAGAGCAACGGTTTTATTAAAATGTATCATGGCTTTTCAGCCTCCTTTCGTTTCAAGGATACGGAGCAAAATGAAATATGGATTACCATACATCCGAATCTTGAAAAGATGCGTATGTTCTAATAGGAACCCCAGGTGAGAGTTTCTCGCGATTCGTCATGGCTCATATCTGTCTTTTTTCAGAGACCGATCAGGAATGTTCAGAATAATGTTATGCTTGTTTTATGTTTGGCATCGGGTGCATACGACACCCGGCAGACCGTTCTTTTCTGGCAAGTGGGTACATCCAGGAAGTTGGCAGCGGTAGGAAGAGAGGTACCATGCAGGGTTTTGGTCGAAGGGGCTTCACGTCTCAACAGAAACCTCCGGATATGCCCTTCTCCGTTGAGGAGTTGAGCGATGAAGCATTGATTCACTCACTGGCGCTAGGCGTCCTCTGGTCACTGGAGGTGCTCTATCAGCGCTATGCTCGCCTGCTCTATTCCATTGTGTACCGCATGCTCCCGGATCACCAGATGGCTGAGGATTTGCTGCAAGAAACCTTTGTTTCGGTCTGGCAACATGCCAGTTCCTATTCGTCGCAGTCCGGCTCAGTGCGGAGTTGGCTGGTTGCGATCATTCGCCATCGAGCGATTGACCAGTTGCGCAAGTTGCGCACTCGGTCAGATTTTCAGGCGACTCCGATTGATGAATTGGTCTTTGATGAGAACTTGACGACCCCTGATGTTTGGGAAGAGGCATGGAAGTCGGTCCAGGGCGCACAGGTGCGCAACGCCCTCAAGATGCTCTCTCAGGAACAACAAATGGTGATAGAACTGGCTTATTTTCAGGGCTGGACGCAATCAGAGATCGCGGAAGGTTATCATATTCCGCTGGGAACCGTCAAGGCGCGTATGCGTTTGGGCATGATGCGCATGAAGCGTTTACTAGAACAGATGGGAGGCGGGCGGTAAGATGCACACACACCAACAGCACTATCATGAAAGAGAAGATGCCATGAACTGTCAAGAAATGGAAGAACTCCTGGGAGCCTATGTGCTTGAGGCGCTTAGTGAAGAAGAACAGAGATCCGCTGACGCTCATCTGGCTACCTGCCCAAATTGTACGAAAATGCTTCAACAACTGCACGCGATTGTGGATCTCTTTCCGCTCTCGGTCCCGGCCATCGATCCTCCACCACGCGTGAAGGAGCGTATTCTAGCCAGAATTTTGCAGGAGGAGACTGCACGCCAGCCGACGATGATGATACCTGTCACCCCCAAGATTCCTCAGTTGGTGCATAAGCAAACTCCTCGTCGAAACTGGCGTACCGCGCTGTTGGCCGCAGCGATGGTCTTGCTTCTGTTTCTAGTTGGGACATCTCTGTTGTGGAATCTCTCGCTCCGCCAACAAGTGACTCAGCTCTCAGCAGGCATTAAGCCGCCTGTGGTCTATCTGCTGCATGGCACGGGCGTGAACGTGCGTCCCAGCGGAAATCTCACCTATTACGCGCAACAAAATATCACTGTGCTGGTGATGCGCGATCTGCCACAACTCAGCGGCACGCAGGTCTACCAGGGCTGGTTGTTGCAAGGCAACAAGCCAACGAGTCTTGGCCTGCTGAATGTCCAGAATGGTGTAGCAACGCTCGACTTCCAAGGTGATGTGGGGGGATACACTACTGTTGCAGTGAGTTTGGAGGGTGGTCCACAGGCGACCAGCAACGCACCACAGGGGCCACTGGTCGCGCTTGGAGTGCTCAAAACAACCTGAGTGTTCTACTCAAAGGGTTTTGTAATGCTCTTGTTGCCTAGATTGTATCCATCTGAAGCTGAGATAGAACGTGTGAGAAACTGTTGCCAGCAGTTTCTCACACGTTTTACCGCTATCCTCCGGCGGGACCACCCTCCAAACCGGGCTTGGTCATGCTGGCAGGATCGAGGATGCGCTCTAGCTCAGCCTCGCTCAGGTTGGTCTTCTCACGGGACACTTCGCGGATGGTTCGCCCGGTTTTCGCAGCCTCTTTGGCGATGCTCGCGGCTGCGTCATAGCCGATGACGGGGGCTAGCGAGGTGCAGATGGCTAGGCCGCGTTCGACCATTTCGGGGCCGCGTGTGGTGGCTTTAATGCCCTTGATGCATTGCTCACTGAAGTTATGCGCCGAGGTTGCGAGCAGGTTGATCGATTGCAAGAGATTGTATGTGGCGACTGGCATCATGACGTTGATCTCAAAGTTGCCAGCTTGGCCCGCGATGGTGATGGTGGTGTGGTTGCCCATGACCTGGGCGCAGACCATCGTGACCGATTCGGCGATGACCGGATTGACCTTGCCCGGCATGATCGAACTGCCTGGCTGCACTGCTGGCAACTCGATTTCGCCAATGCCTGCGCGAGGTCCAGAGCCGAGCCAGCGGATATCGTTGGCAATCTTCATTAGGCTCACAGCCAGGGTGTTAAGCGCACCACTAGCTTCGACGATATTGTCGAGTGTGCTCTGTGCCTGGAAGTGGTTGCTGGTCTCGCGTACAGTCAGCTTGTTTAGCTCAGAGAGACGTTGGCAAACCTGCGCGGCAAAGTCGGGATGTGTGTTGACGCCTGTGCCCACAGCGGTGCCACCCAACGCAACCTCGCTCAACTCTTGTGCGGCATGGCGGGCGCGGGCAATACCGCGTTCGATCTGGCCCGCATAGCCCAGAAATTCCTGGCCCAGGCGGATTGGCGTGGCATCCTGCAAGTGTGTGCGCCCAGTTTTTATAATGGGCATAAATTCCTCGGCTTTGGCTTCCAGCGCCGCTTGTAGCTCTACCAATGCGGGGATCAACGTGTGCTCAATGCTGATGAAGGCTGAAAGATGGATGGCGGTTGGGATCACGTCGTTAGAGGATTGGCCGAAGTTCACATGGTCGTTGGGATGAACCTTGCGTGAGCCACGCGATCCACCCATAAGTTCGCTGGCACGGTTGGCGATGACCTCGTTGGCGTTCATATTGGTCGATGTGCCTGAGCCAGTCTGGAAAATGTCGAGCACAAAATGCTCGTCCAGCTTGCCGTCGATGACTTCCTGGGCCGCGTCCACAATCGCACTGGCAATCGGCGCGTCAATCTGGCCCATCTTGCCATTGACCACGGCTGCGGACTGCTTGATCTGGCCTAACGCCTGAATGAACTGGCGCGGGAAACGGAGATCGCTGATTGGGAAGTTCAGCATGGCACGCTGGGTGCTCGCACCATAATAGGCGTTAGTCGGCACCTGCATCTCGCCCATAGAATCGCGTTCGCTACGGGTCTCTTCTCGCGTATTTTTCACAAAATAGCTCCTCATTGCGTGGAAATTTGAAAGATCAACCATATTATATCACCCATAAGCGGTCGTTTCTTTGACAAGTAGACACTAAGCGGCACAATTCAGTATAATAGGAGAGCAAAGAATGTGAAATGAAGAGAAAGGCAAACGCATGTTACTGGAAGCTGAGGTTTGCAAGATGCTGGTCAGCGGCGATCCCTGGGCGAGTTGGCAGGGGTTTCATTTGCCGGTGAGCGATGAATATGTCTGCATCTGGACGCCGCTGGGCACGAAGAAGCATTGGAAACCACATCACTGGAAGCCCGATTTTTTCTACTCCGATTGCCATACGCTCACATATATGTGGCCGGACGAGTGGTTTGCTATCCACATGAGTTACACCAAAGATGGACGCTTCAGTTGGGGCTATTGTGATGTAACGTTGCCCACGCCTGCTTACACGAGTTCGACGAGCGAGCTTGTTTACATCGATTTGTATGTGGATGTGGTCATTCGCGAAGATTATAGCGTCTATACCAAGGATCAGGAAGTCTATGAGCGGGCGGCTCAGCAGTATCCCATTGTTGCAGAGTCCCGCCAGAAGTCCTTTGAGGTGCTTGATTGGATAGAGGAGCACGCGAAAAACTGGAGTGGGCCGTTCACTGTCATGCCTCGTCAGTTGCCGCGCATGGATTGGGAGGGCTTGAGTGTGAGTGAGATCCGCGAGTTGATGAGCAGGTAGCACGATGTTGAGCGAGGAACTTCACAGCAAACTGGTCGCTAGGGATCGCGGCCAGCGACGAAACCAGTGTACGCGAGGTTCTGGAGGCGCATGTTGAAACCTATACGCTGTTTTAAGCTCGCGCCCTGGTCGGCGTGTCGTTGGAAGTGCCACTATCGGTTGATGATGCGGGACGACATGTACGATGGGCAGAGCGTGGAAGATGTGTATGCTCTGGCGCTGCTGGTACGCCTGGGGAGGGCTGTTAACCCCGAAAAAATGCTGCAAGAATGGTCCAGAGTCTCTCCTAGCAAAGGACCAATGGGTATTTGAATGCGTGCGCATACTGAGTGTATGAAGGCCCGATAGAGAGCACATTTGGCCGAGCGTTAGTACCTCTGGGTCTGTTACAGCGTTGGGCCGAGCGTTGTTGGTTATACTTCTATAATAGGATAGGCAGTTGGCTGCTCTACGCTACCAAAAAGAGTGTGTGTAATTGTGAAAGGAACAGAAATCCATGCTTCGTACAATGTGTAAGGGGAAAATTCATCGTGCAACCGTCACTCAGGCGGATCTAAACTATGTTGGCAGTATTACCATTGACCAGGATCTCCTGGATGCTGCGAATATCTATCCATATGAGAAGGTGCAGGTCGTGAATATCAATAATGGTGCACGCCTGGAGACCTATACTATTGCTGGTGCGCGTGGATCTGGTGTGATCTGCCTCAATGGCGCAGCAGCTCGCATGACATCTCCTGGTGACCTGGTGATTATTATGAGCTATGGTCAGTTCGACGAGCAAGAGATTCGCGAATTGACACCCAATCTTGTCTTTGTTGATGAAGCGAATCGTCTGGTAGAGACGAAACAGGTTTCTTTGATTGAAATGCTCCCTGAACCGGTTCTTGAAGCGGTAAGGTAGTATTCGTGCAGGGCAGTCTATTCATTCAGCCACCTGGTTGGATGAATTACTGCATATCCCTTACCTGTCCAACGTTCGTGCGATAACTCGACTCTCATAATTATCCAAATCTTGTCTTTTACGCTTCCTCACTACCTACGACAGTTAGCCCAGAGGGTAATGGCCGTCAGCCATATCCTCTGGGCTAACTTTAATGAGCCGTGCGTTTTCCAATCACAACGTAGGCTCTTCTCGTGTGAGAGACTCTTACCAGACATGCCACTAGATGCCGCCGTTCTTTGTTCGGCGAAGCAGTTGCTTGGTTGGAGTGCCAATCGGCGAATTTTTCGATGGCTTTGTGGGTGTGTTCGTTGGCAGTTTCGTTGGTGTGCCAATCGGCGTGCTCGTCGGCAGCTTGGTTGGAGTGTCAATCGGGGTGTTCGTTGGTGGTGTGCTAATCAAAGTCTGGAGAAATGTCTCAGCTTGTTTGGGGGTGCCCCAGCCAGTGACTGCATCCCAGCCTTGGCGGGCCGCGTAACCTGGGATGTCGGATGTGAGCAGTATATTATCGCCGGACGTGATATCGTGCATCACCTGGGTGTAGTTTTTGCTCAGACCAAGCTGATAGAGTGCTGGATTAAGCAAGCCCAGACGATGACCTGCCATTTGCACACCATCGGCGACGAGACCAGCCAGTTCAGGTGTACCCACGCTTGTGCCGCCCATCACGGTAATTGGAGATTGCTTCGAGGACGTTTGGCTTTGATAGACCAGCACACCGCCATTAATCGAAGCGTTAAGGGAAATGTCAGGAACCGCTCGCCCCGTCGTTGATCCAGTAACTCCATCTTGATAGTTGGGACGTGCGTCAAATATGCTGAAACCTCCACCACTGGCCTTGTTAAAGGCGTCGGATTCGTTCCAAGCAACTTCGCTGTCATATTGTCCAGTCACAGCATCCGCGTGTAATGTGGTCCCACCCACTGCAGTTATCAGAGGGTCATCTGCTGGAAAAGAAACTGCCTGCTGTTGCGAGGCGTTATTGCAGGTGTATTGCGCGGACCCGAAGTCTCCGGTAGCAGCTAGCACGGTGATGTGTTCCTGCTCGGCTTTACTCAGGACTTGATGCACAGCATGGCGCAATTTGCTATCGGCGCAGGACTCGTTCTCGCCAAAACTCAAGGAGATAACATCGCCAAGATTGTGCTCGACGGTATATTTGAGCGCGTAATACAAATCAACATCATTGCTGCTTTTTGCTATGACCAAGTTGATTGCAGCATTTGGTGCCATGACATGCGCCCATTCTACATCTACCGAAACCTCTGGCCCCCAACTCGTATCTGTCCCTGGTACTCCATAAGGAGTAATCACGTTCAGCGTAGGATCAGTCAGACCCCATTGAGTGTCAAACGCACGCAAATCTTGCTGAATGGTTGGGCTACCGTAGGCGTCGATGATTGTAATAGTGCTACCCTGCCCGGTGATATTCTTCGCCAGCAGGCCAGTCATTCCATAGGCTTGGCGGATCTGATAGGGACCATAACACAGCATTGGCTGAGGATGGTTGTTACTCTGGCAGGGAAACTGCACCTGCTTGATGCCTGGGCTGGTGTTTCTTGGCAGGCTTTTTGTAACCTCCTGAACCACTGGGTGCGCCTGGACCGTATGCGCAAGGAACGTCGTATCTGAGGCCACAGCATCTCCTGATCCACTCCAAGTAAGCAGAGGTATACCAGCAATAACAGCTAGTGACGTGCAACTGACGATAACTAAAAGAAGAAGCATCGGCAGATGTTTTGGCTTTGCTTGCATGTAGCAAGTCTCCTTCAATTGGGGTGCGTCAAAGACCGCCTTCCCGATGCGGAGAAGGTGATCGAAAACGCTTAAAGCGAACGGACTTCACGATTCAGATCAAATCGCTCTCTGGCGATCTCGCCAGTAATTGAGACTTACCACAACTCCAAGCACAGTACCCAGAGCTACCATCATAGTTGTGGTCGTGATTTTGCGATGCTTTTTGTCAACCAGCATAATCTTCTGGCCCTGCTTCGGCGTTTGCACGAGGTGCGCCAGGGCAGTCAGGATCTCGTGGTAGATTTTGCGCAGACCCATAGGCGCGAAGACGCGTTCAAAGAAGCCACCAACGCCGTTACTGCCTTCCCAATCGCTCTCCACACTCACCTTGCTCTGTTGGCCGTGGTCTATCGGTAGCACGGACCAGCGTGTGACGAGTGACGAGTTGCTGTCTCGCTCAGTCAGCACTTGGCCTTTGACGGTCTCTTCGATATGCATAGTGCAGGTGCGTTCACGTCCCGCCGCCTGGAAACGATAGCTGATGACCGTACCATGCCCTTGACCACCCTGCTCAACTCGATAGTCCAAAAAGTTGGACGGCAGTATGCGCGGGTGCTTATTCACATAATCGGCCAGCGTATTGAAGACCTCTGCTGGTCTGGCCTGGATGATACGTTCGCTACGTACAAAAATATGGCTCATGCTTTTCCTTCTTATCCGCTTCTAAAGCGATGCCTATCGGGCGTTTTTGTCTCTATCCCCATAATAACAGCCTCACGAACTGGCCAATGTGTTTGCTCACCGTGTACAATACACATCAATACAGCGCTTTTATACGGAGAGAGGTGAAGCATATTAAATGTGCTTGTTTTGTAGAAAATTATGGGTGTGACCGTCTGCGATGGTCACACCCATAATTTTCTACAAAACAAGCATACGAGGAAATGTACTTTAGCGTTCGCGGCCTCCGCGCTCGTCGCTTTTTGAGCGGGCGCGGAAGTGCAGGCGAATGCCAGTACCTTTAAAGGTGAAGGCTTCGCGCAATTGGTTCTCTAGGTAGCGTTCGTAGCTGAAGTGCAAGGCTTGTGGATCGTTGACGAAGAAAACAAAGGTTGGCGGATTAACCTGTGTCTGCGTCGCGTAGTAGATTTTGAGCATTTTGCCGCGAAAAGTTGTGGGATTGTGGCGGCGTATCGCGTACTGCACGACCTCGTTCAGACGTGCTGTGGGTACACGCAGAAAGCGCATCTCAGCGATGCTCATGACGGTTTCCAGGAGCGATTGCACATGATAACCAGTTTTGGCTGAGACGAAGAGCACTGGCGCGTAGGGAATAAACTTCAGGCCATCCATCAAGAGGGTGCGGTAGCGTTCGGCGCTGTCAATTTCATCCTTGGGATCGGGAAATTTATCCTCGCGTTCCTCGCGGTGCTGAGCCTGGGCCAGATCCCATTTATTGACCACGACGACCACGCCCTTCGTACCGTCCTGGATCTCCCCAGCGATATGCGTATCCTGCGCGGCCAGACCCTCGCTGGCATCGATTACCAGTATCGCCACATCTGCGCGTTCGATAGCGCGGCTAGAGCGCAGCACGCTATACTTCTCCACGCCCGGTCCCACGCGACCACGCCTCCGAATGCCAGCCGTATCGATCAGCACTAGTTTGTGCCCCTCGAAATCGACCTCGGTATCGATGGCGTCACGCGTTGTACCTGGCACGTCACTGACAATCGAGCGTTTGAAACCCAGGATGGCATTGAGCAGCGAGGACTTGCCCACGTTCGGGCGACCCACGATGGCGATACGCGGACGCTCGTCCTCTTCATCCTCCGCACGCTCATCAATGTCTGGTGGCAACTCTTCCACGATGCGGTCCAGTACATCGCCGGTACCCACACCCTGGATGGAAGAAAGCACAATCGGCTCGCCCAGGCCAAGTGTGTAAAACTCTACAGCGTCCATACGGCGTTCGGCGTTATCGGCCTTGTTCGCACCCAGAATCACCGCTTTTCGCGTGCGGCGCAGGAGTTCCGCCACCTCTTCGTCGGCGGTAGTGATGCCCGAACGCGCATCGACCAGAAACACGATCACATCGGCTTCTTCGATGGCGAGCTGCGCCTGGGCCATGACGTGCTCCATAAGATCGCCCGGCTGGCCTGTCAGACCAACCTGGCCGACAGGGATATCTGTACCTAGCTCCAGGCCACCAGTATCGATCAGCGTAAAAACGCGTCCGTTCCAGTCGGTATCGCCATAGAGGCGGTCACGGGTTGTACCAGGCATATCCTCCACGATAGCGACCCGTTCGCCGATCATGCGGTTAAAAAACGTGGATTTGCCGACATTTGGTCGGCCAACAATGGCAACAAGTGGCTTCATGGCCCCCTCCACTCTTTCCTATCGATTAAAAAACGTGTTTTTTTACTATAAAACGGGATGCGGGCAAAAATTGAGCAATCACGACACATGTTTGTCTATATGTATTTGCTCATGTCTGCGGCGAATATGCCAGCGAATATCACGTAGCTCGCGCCAGGAAGCCCCCGCACTTTAACCTAACTCCGGGGAAGAAAGGTGTAATCCTCACATATAGACCTTGATCCGCAAACCAGAGGTTTTCTGACAACGCGGCTAAGGGCAAGGACACCTGATGCAATTAAGTGCAAGTAGTATAGCACAAAAGGGCACCATATCCAAAGCATGGCCTTTTTGTGTAATTTGGCAAGTGCGTTAGCGAAACAATTCAGTAACCGAACGTCCGTCGTGGATGCGGCTGATCGCGCCCGCGAAGAGTTCCGCAATCGAGAGGACGGTCAAATTCTCCATTTGCTTCTGTTCACTCAACGGGATCGAATCGGTCACGACGATCTCAGTGATCGGGGCAGCTTTCAGGCGCTCGATGGCTGGTCCTGAGAAGACCGCGTGAGTGGCGCAGCAGTAGATATTGCACGCGCCCTGCTCGCGAACCACACGCACAGCCTGAGTCAGTGAGCCAGCAGTATCGATCTCGTCATCGACAATCAGTGCGTTGCGGCCCTGCACATTGCCAATAATACCCATAGCCTCAGTCAGACCATCATTGCCCAGACGGCGCTTCTCGACGATAGCCAGAGGGGCATGCAGACGATCAGCCAGCTTGCGGGCTTTTTTCGCGAACCCTTCGTCAGTAGAAACGACAGTAAAATCCGTCAGTTTCATCTCAGTAAAGTAACGTGCCAGCAAAATCTGCGCGGTTAATTCATCAACGGGAATATTAAAGAAGCCCTGGATCTGCCCGGCATGCATATCCATGGTCAGCACGCGTTGTGCACCCGCCACTGTAATGCAGTCGGCGATCAGGCGAGCCGTGATTGGCACGCGCGGTTGATCTTTTTTATCGGTGCGTCCATAGGCATAATAGGGAATTACTGCTGTGATACGCGCAGCCGAGGCTCGTTTGAGCGCGTCGATCATAATCAGCAGTTCCATAATTGAGCGGCTCACCGGGCTGCTCAAGGGTTGGATCACGAAGACATCGCGCCCACGCACATTATCGTTAATTTTAACGAATATGTTCTCGTTGCTGAATTGAAAAACTTCGGCATCGCCCAAAGGAATGCGCAAATGTTTACAGATAGCAGCCGCTAATGGCCTGTTAGCGTTTCCCGTAAAGACACTGAGATCGTCCATAGTTTGACTACACCCTCCTGATATCTGCCCTATAATATCACAGCAGCTTGGAGAAAGCAAAAAGTAGAGGTTAAAAGTCCCACCCTGCAATGGTGTCTGCTCCTATGCCTGGATTATTCTTTTCGCGATCTGTGCGCTATAATACGAGCTATGGAAACGGTAGATCGACTGGCTGAACTAGAAAAAGTGTTGCGTGTGCATTTGAATGACCGCTCGTTGTTAGAGCGTGCCATTACGCATCATTCCTGCTGTCCGGATACTGCTGTGCAGGATTCGTATGATACGCTTGAATTTCTCGGCGATGCGCTTTTGGGAGCTTATGTGGTGGAATATATTTATCGCACCTTCCCCACATTCTCCGAAGGCGAGATGACTGCGCTCAAGTCTGAGGTGGTCAGCCGACGTGTGCTGGCGAGGCTTGGACAAGAATTGGGGCTGTTCCCGTTTATTCGCGTGGATATTGCGAACCTGCGCACCTTCAATGACCGTTCACGCGATTCACTGTGTACGGACGTGCTGGAAGCGCTGATCGGGGCAATCCATCTCGATCAAGGGGCAGAGGCATCTCACGCTTTTGTGGTACGCACGATTTTTCCGGCAGTGGCGTTGGTCCATCAACAAATCCTGGACACCAATCCAAAGGGGCAAGTGCAGAAAATTATTTTGCGCCGCTCAGGGAGTCTGCCGCGTTATCGCGTCCTGGAACAAGGTGGGTGTACCAATGATCGTGTCTTCACCGTCGGGGTCTTTGAACAGAATCTATTGCTGGGAGTGGGCAAAGCTTCCAGTATTAAAGAGGCTGGCAGGCTGGCCGCGAGCGAGGCGCTGGATAGGCTGCGCGTGCAAGATAGTGCAGAGTCAGGGACAGCGCAATCACCAGGGGAGAGTTAAGAACAGAGGTAGAGAGATGGCTATAAAGCATGGAGTGCGTGCTCGTACGCAGTTGGGCTGGTACGAGGCTGGTCTGCCTGTGGGCGAACGCAAACAGCGCGGCCACTTCTCGACGCCTCTTGCCTTAGTGGACCAGATGCTTGACGCTTGTGGCTATTGCGCCTCAGCCGATTTGCGCCATCTGCGTGTGCTCGATCCCGCATGTGGTAGTGGGAACTTTTTGGCGCGTGCGGCCCAGCGTTTGTGCTGCTCCGGGCTGGCTCAGGGTCTCGATCAGCCGCAGGTTGGTGCTCTCGTGCAATACAATATCTGGGGGCTGGACCCCGATCCTGTGGCGTGTTGTCTGGCTGAAATGCAGGTGGGCGCGGCTATCGATGCGGCCTGCGAGACGCACCATATCTCGTGCAGGCCGCACATTCATCAGGCCGATAGTCTCGCCCTGTCCTGGCAGCCCTGCGTTGATCTCTTGCTCGCCAATCCGCCGTATCTGGCAACGAAAAATACCGATCTGAGCAACTATCGCCAAGCTCGGCAACGTATCCAAACGGATAGCTATCTCCTCTTTCTGGACCTTGCTTTGCGGGCGGTGCGTCCCAGTGGCTGGATTGGACTTGTCCTGCCCGATCCAGTGCTGGCCCGCGCCAATGCCGCCCCCGAACGTGCACGCCTGCTGAGCGAGTGCACCCTGCACCATATCTGGCACCTCTCCGGCGTTTTCGCAGCTGAGGTCGGCGCGGTAGTGCTGATTGGTCAGAAAATCCCGCCGCACTCTCTCCATCAGGTCGCGTGGACACGTACGCGCTGGCATGTCAGGCATACATCCGATCCCCTTAGCCAGCCAACTCAGCCACCCCAAACGGTTAGCCAGGAGCTACTGAAGCGTCAACCGGGTGCCGAACTGCGTTATCTGCTCAGTTCTGAGCAAGGCCAGATCTGCGAGCGTCTGCGCTCTGCCCTGGACCAGCCGTCCGCACCCAATTGCTTACTGCCTTTGGCAGACCTCGTAGACATAAAACGTGGCGAAGAGCTTGGGCGTGAGAATGTCGCGGTGCAGCCATTGACCGAGCTTGCAGATGACTATCCTGTGCTGCGTGGTGGCGTTGATCTTCGGCCATATGCTCAACCAAAGACAGGTTGGAGCATTGCGCGTGCGGCCATCAAGAAGCCCATCGAGCGCTACTTGGGGCCGAAATTATTGGTCGTGAAGAGCACCGAACATCTGCAAGCCGCGCTGGACACGCGTGGACACGTCGTCCTGCAAACCCTTTATGTGTTGCGTGTGCGTGAACAAAATGACTCCCTCGATACGTACTATTTTTTGCTGGCCCTGCTGAATTCGCGTCTGTTGCACGACTATGTTGCGCACTTACACACTGCCTACAAGCTGGTGCAGCCGCAGCTTGAGCAGGGCGTACTGGCACGTTTGCCGGTAGCCTGGGGCGAGCTGGAAGCGCGGCGGGCGATTGCCGAGCGAGCCAGAGAGTTGGAGCGAGCTTGCAGCGAAACAGGAGCCGTTGTAGAATGGGGGCAGCATTCCAGCCCTTTCTATGAGGAGCAAGAACGCGCAATTCGCGCGTTGTACGCTGCTGCTGTACCAGGAATTTTTGCTGACAAAGGAGTCGTTTGATATGGCTGACAACCGTCCTATACGCGTGCTGGTGGCCAAACCGGGCCTGGATGGCCATGATCGTGGCGCGAAGGTCATTGCGCGGGCCTTGCGCGATGCTGGCATGGAAGTGATTTATACAGGTATTCGCCAGACCCCCGATATGATTGTCGAGGCGGCGATTCAAGAAGATGTAGACGCTATTTTGATGAGCATTCTCTCCGGTGCACACATGGCGATCTTCCCTAAAGTGATGGAGTTGCTCAAAGAGAGTGACGTGGATGATGTGCTGGTCGCTGCCGGTGGTATTCTGCCCGATGAGGATATTCCCGCTATCAGGGCGTTGGGTATTCAGGGCTGCTTTGGTCCTGGTACCTCGACGGAAGAGATTATCAAATTTGTGCGTGAGAATGTTCAGAAGGACCGCTTGGCGGCAGAGGTGTAGGCGACTTTGCAGAATATCGTAGAACGCTTACTCGCCGGCGACAGGCGGGCGCTGGCTCGCATGGTCACGTTAATCGAGAGCGAAACTCCTGTCGCGCGGCGCTATCTAGCCGAACTGCACCAGCACACCGGACGTGCACATATCATCGGCGTCACAGGTGCACCCGGCGCGGGCAAGAGCACACTGGTTACGCACCTCGTGCGTGAATTGCGCAAACGCGGGCGCAAGGTCGGTGTGGTCGCAGTTGACCCCAGCAGCCCCTTCACTGGCGGCGCGATCCTGGGTGATCGTATTCGCATGATGGAGTTGGCGGGCGATCCTAACCTCTTCATCCGCAGCATGGCTAGTCGCGGCAACCTGGGCGGTCTCTCAGCCTCCACTCGCGACGTTGTGCGTGCGATGGACGCCGCTGGCTACGATCCCGTAATTATTGAGACCGTGGGTACCGGGCAGGCTGAGGTCGAGGTGATGCGCACAGCCTCGACGGTGCTGGTCGTGTGCGCTCCCGGCATGGGTGACGAGGTGCAAGCCATCAAGGCGGGCATTCTGGAGATCGCCGACATCTTTGTCGTCAGCAAAGCAGACCGACCCGGCTCGGACCAGACTGTGGCCGAGTTGGCGATGATGCTCAGCCTCGACCCCATGCGCCGTCAGCACGACAAAAGCCAAGCCTATTGGAAAATTCCCGTCCTCAGGACCTCTGCGTTGAAAGCTACAGGTATGCTTGAACTTGTCGATGCCATGCAAGAGCACCGCACCTATTTGACCGAGAGCGGTATGCTGGCCAATCGCGCCCAGCGTCAGGTGCGCAGCGAAGTCGAGGCGCTGATCCTGCACACCGTCACCAAGATACTCAAGCAGCAGGTGAGTCAGGAGGAATGGCAGCAATTGGTAGAGGATATCACGACCAGAGAGCGCGATCCCTATAGTGTGGCAGGAGAGTTAGAACTGCGTATCGGGCTAAAAAAGGACTAAGACGTGAGTATGCTCTGGTACAAATAAAAACGATCTTAGTGTTTATTCGTGCCGGAGCATACTCACGTTGTATTCTAGACTCAAGAAATCGCCCAGTCAGCCGAAAGAGTAAAGAGGAGAGCATACAGAGTAGGCAGGATAGGTTGAGATGATAAAGAAGTATTTTGATACAAGCTATGTCCCCTGGCGTTTAATGATGCGCTTATCCCTGGTCAGTTTTGTCATGGCCGTTTACTTTGTCACTCGGCCAGTGAATTTGCAGCTTTTTAACGTGATTATCCATATCCTGGCTATTGTCTATCCTCTCACGTTATCGTGGTTGTGTTTTCGCGGATCGGGCACATTTTTGTGGCCTTCTCATTCAGCACACCCTGCTCTCCCGACCTATCGACGCTTCAGCCCAGCTTTCTTAGGCATGGCCATGCTCTGTTTTACCCTGGCTGAAGTTTTCTGGGTCCAGAGGACGATAGCCCAGCCAATAACATCCGCTGCAGAGGCATATGCTGGAGTAGAACACTATATCTTTCTAGGGATGTACCCATTCCTTATCTGTGCAGTTCTGTTTCTGCCCTTGCAGAATCTCCCTCTGCTCCCGCGCTTACGTCTCTTGTTAGATAGCCTGATTATTATCGTAGCTATAACCACATGCTTTTACTATTTTATTGTGGCACCGATCTTTGTCACGGGTGTGGGAACAGTGGGGGAGAAGATTGTAGCCAGCATCTTTCCTACCGCAGACCTAGTGTTGTTGTTTTGCCTATTGTTGGTGGCTTTGCGCTTTGGAGGAGCAACACTACGCCCGGCGCTAATCTTTCTTAGTGTGACGGTGTTATGCTTGTTTGTGAACGATGTAAGCGATCTCTACGGGGTTCTCTCAAAGAGCTATAACGAGCTTTCTCTGAGTAATGTCACCTTGTTTTTGGCCGCGATTATGATTGTTGGGGCAGCTCAAACGGTGCGGCGTATGCTCGACAAAGACGGGTCTGTCAGGGCGATTTCTCCTAATGAGGTTGAGCGTGTTGGGTTACTTTCTCCGACTGGATGCTGGAAGGCCGTGCTGCCATCCCTGCTGGTGCTGATCTTTGGTCTGCTGGTTTTTGGTATTTGGCTGACAGGAGGCGCGCAGCATTTTCACGGTCAGATTCTTATCGTTTATGTTGGTAGTTTTGTTGTTCTGCTTTTGATGGTCTTGCGCCAGTTTTTGGCGATGCATGAGATTAACAAGTTGCAGCGATCAGTGCGGGCGAAGAATCTCTCGCTGAGCATGTTGAATGTGAAATTAGAGCAGTTGGCGATCTCTGATTCGCTGACTGAGTTGCTTAATCATCGGGTGCTGATGGTAAAGCTGGATGAAGCACTGGAGCACGCTCGTACAACGTCGAGTACATGCGCGGTCATTTGCATGGACATTGATCATTTCAAAACGATCAATGATGGCTCTGGACATCTGGTGGGGGATGTGGTTTTGCGCAATTTTGGCATGGTGGTGAAGTTGGTCTTGCGTCCAACGGATTGGGTCGGACGTTGGGGGGGAGATGAATTTATGGCAATTGTGCCGGATGTTGATCCTTTCGAGGCATACCAAGTGGCGGAAAGGATTCGGAAGATGATCGATCAGCGAGTACTGGCAGGGAATGGGGAGTTAAGAGTGACCTGCTCGCTGGGGGTGGCGACCTACCCGGATGATGCCAGCGAGCGCGAAACGTTGATTATGCTGGCCGATGCCGCGATGTATGAGGCCAAACGCTTGGGGCGCAACCAGACACGCACAGCGCACGAACCAAGTGTGCAGGGATTTGGGATAGCTGTTGAGGCACCTAGAACGTTGGAAGAGAGGGACGTGTTGGGTATTGTCGAAGCACTCATAGCCCTACAAGAGATACGGGATCATCTTACAAGCGAGCACGAGCGCCGCGTGTCTGCGCTCGCACGCAAGCTGGCTCTGAAGATGGGTTTGAGTGAAGAGGCAGCGTATGTGGTGAGCCTGGGTGGCCTGTTGCATGACCTGGGCAAAGTCACCTTGCCCGATAAGCTGCTTCTCAAAAAGGGACGCTTGACTGAACAGGAATTTAGCGCGGTACGCACTCACCCGGTGGCTGGCGCGGAGGTGCTGAGCACAGTGCCCACCTTGCATGAGGTGGCGGCTATTGTGCGCTCACATCACGAGTGGATGGATGGTTCTGGTTATCCCGATACATTAGCAGGCGAGGCGATTCCCCTGGGTGCACGCATCGTCGCAGTGGCCGATGCCTATGATGTAATCACACACCATCGCCCCTATCAGGATGCGCACACTACCGTCGAGGCTCTGCATGCCTTGCTCAAAAGCTCTGAGTCTCAGTTTGATCCCTATGTGGTGGCTGCACTGGTCCGCGTGCTTGCAGAAGGTCCAATCCGGCAGGTTGGCGATGCGGCATAGCCT